>JAKONR010000341.1 GCA_022701825.1 Hymenobacteraceae bacterium
AGGCGGTGGTGGCCCTCGAAGAGTTCGTGCGCTCCGAGTACCCGCTCACCGAGCAGTTCGTCCGCGAGATGCACCAGCTGCTGCTGGGCGAGCCCTACCACACGCCCGCCCAAACGGCCGGCGGCCAATCTACGCGCAAGCTCATCGTGCCCGGCCGCTACAAAACGAGCCCCAACAACGTGCTCACCGCCACCGGCGAAATGTTCTACTTCGCCAGCCCCGAGGAAACGCCCGGCCGCATGACCGACCTCGTGGACTGGTACCGGGCCGAAGAGGCCGCCCCCACGCTGCACCCCGTGGCGCTGGCCGCCGAGTTTCACTATCGCTTCGTCCGCATCCACCCCTTCGACGATGGCAACGGCCGCATGTCGCGCCTACTCATGAACCTGATTCTGCTGCGCCACGGCTACCCCATGACCGTGATTCAGGCCGCCGACCGCAACCGCTACCTGGCCGCCCTCGCCGAAGCCGACGCGGGCGAGCCGGAGCCCTTCCTGCGCTTCATCATCGAAAACGTGGAAGCTGGCTTGCGGCTGATGATTCGGGCGGCGCGGGGAGAATCCATTGACGAGCCGAGTGATTTGGATAAGAAATGGGCTATTCTACGCCGACAAGTTTTAACTCAGACTCTTCCCCAAAGTAATATTTGGAATCTAGCTACTCAGGCTGAGCTATATGAAAAAGCAATTGCTTTTTGGCTTATCGATTTGGCTTCTTTGGTACAGCAAGCAAATGAGCTATTCACAACAAGTGGAGTATTATTCGCATGCTTAGGTCCTCAAATTCCATCTGACAATGGCGCAATATATACAATAGATACAGCACTTGACTTTGCAAGAGCTTGTTTTTTAGGTGCGCATTATACACTTGATGAAGCAAGTTTTGTATTCAGGTGGAATGACTTCAAGCAGCATAACAACGGTTATAAACTTAGATTGATAGTTAGTTTCTATTTCAGCCAAGAAGGATTTATTGCCAAGTACAGAATAGGAGAGCCACCTTTAGAAGAGGAATCAACTACTTGGCCAGTTGTATTTGAGTCTGATTACAAAACTGAATACGACCACGCCCAAATCCACGAAATCAATTACCAGCTCGCCAATAAAGTCTACGACTTCATTGCCGCCAAGCTGGCCGAGGCCGACACGCCGCCCGCCTGAGTACTGGCCCGCCCCACCCGGCGGGCCTTTTTCGTGCCCTAAATCGGCTCAAAGTACGCGCCGCCTGCTCCGATGCAACGGCGCTAATTTTCAGTAGTAGCACTGATACAAGGTGTTTGGGGGGGCGGGTACTTTGTGGGGCCACGGGGGCAGCCGTGGCACTGGCGGGGGCCGCCGGGTTTTAGCGGGTATTTGGTATGGATAACGTCTCCGAACTCACGGCACGGGCTGCGGCCTACATTGTGCTCCTGCAAGATGCCTGGGCGCAGCCGCCCCTGCCCGACGAACCCGCCGTGGCCGAAGACGAACCGGCCAAGCTTTGGGTAGGAAGCAAGCTGGCCGTGCTGCACGCCCGCATTCAGGCCGATGCCGAGCTGCAAACCAGGGCGCTGGCCCTGGTTACTTCTACCATTTGCCTCGATGGCCGGGCGGCACCAACCCAGCAGCGCGCCCAGTGGTCTTTCTTTCAGGCGCGCACCTGGCACTTGCTGGTCTTTGTGCGCGCCTATGCCACGCCAGAGGCCCTAAAAGAAGCCTTCGCTAGTGCAGCCCCCACGCGCCACCAGCCCGCCGACGACTACCTGCTCCGGCTGTGGGCGCCGGTCTGGCAGTCGGCGAGCGAGCTGCTGGCGCCCATGACCGGCGACGAGCTACCGCCCCCCAGGCATCGCTTTTTGCCCCCCGAGCAGTGGCGGCGGGCCTTGCGCCGGCTGCTTTATGCCGCTGCCGACCAGCGGGTGCGCCTAGCCGAAGCGCTGGACTACCTACCCGCCCTGCTGAATAGCTTGCTCTATGGGCAGCGGCCTGCTTCGGTGCGAAAGCAAGCGAAGCAGGCCGCCGCGCCCGGTGCAGCCGCGCAGGACTGGGCCTACTACCTGAGGCGGTCGGACAGCGAGTTTGCCGAGGACTTGGCGCGGGCGCAGCTAGCCGTACCGTTCGAGTTGGTGTTTGACCGGGAGCTGGGCGAAATAGCGGAGCGCCGCGCCAGCAACCGGCCCCAAATACCGCGCCCGCCGCACGCGGCCGACCCGCAGCGCCAGGCCGACGAGCTGGGCCTGTGCGCGCTGGCTTTTTCGGGCGGGGGCATTCGCTCGGCCACGTTCAACCTGGGGCTGCTGCAAGGGCTGGCCCGGGCAGGCTGGCTGCCCCGCTTCGACTACCTTTCTACCGTATCGGGCGGGGGCTACCTGGGCGCGTGGCTGGCAGCCTGGATAAAGCGCGAAGGCTCGCTGCGCAAAGTAGCCGACCGCCTCTGCCCCGACAAGGCGCCCGTGCCCACGGCCGAAGAAGTGCGCCCCCTGCGCTGGCTGCGCACGTACAGCAATTATCTGGCCCCCAAAGCCAGCCTTTTTTCCACCGATGCCTGGACCATGGGCATCACGTGGCTGCGCAATACGCTGCTCAACCAGTTTATTATCGTGCTGGCCCTAGCGGCCTTGCTGGCGCTGAGTAGCATTCTGCTCAACGGCTGGTTTCGGCTGGCGTGGTCTTCCGGGCCGGCTACGCTGCCCGCCCTATGGCAAGTAGGTCTCTACAGCTTTCTGCTGCTGGTGGTGGGCACCAGCATCGTCAGCCTGGGCATGCGCATGTACTGGGCTACGCCGGTGCCGTTGCTCCGCCGGGGGATGTGGTGGCTGGTGGGGGCATTGCAGGCAATAGCGTTCGGGGGTGCGTACCTGGTCAGCGGCTTCTTCTATAATGCCAAGTACACGACCTTTGGCGCGGGGTACGCCGCCCTGTGGCCGGCCGCCGCGGTAGCGGCCACGATGCTCGTGGCCGTGGCCATCACCGGGCGCTACCACCGCTGCTTTCACCGCATCGCCGACCAGTCCGTCCTCAAGTGGTTTCAGGGCCCCGTGGCCTGGCTAGCCATCGTGGGGGTGAGCGCGGTGGCGGCGGCGGCCGGGCTGGCGGGGCTGGTCGGCGCCTGGAGCGTGCTGGCGACCCTGCACGAGGCCGTAAACCAAGCCGTTTCGCCCATCGATACCTACCAGACGGTGCTGGTACCGCGGCCCTGGCCCAGCATCAGCTACCACTCGCAAGTGCTTCTATATGGGGCGTTTATATTTGGGGTGCCACTTATATTGGAGACGGTGGTGCTGACCGTGGTAGCGCGCATGGCGCTGCTCGGGCGCAATTTTCCCGACGAGCGGCGCGAGTGGTGGGGGCGCATGGGGGCCGCCGTGCATCTGGCCCTCGTGGTGTGGGTAGTGCTGGCGAGCAGCTCCTTGCTGGCCCGGGCGGTGGCGTGGCGGCTACCGCACGCCCCGGCCGAGCTGGCCGCGGCCGGGGGCTGGCTCGGCGTAGTGGGCGCGGCCGTGCGGCTGGCCTTCAGCGCCCGCACGCGGGCGCAGCCCGACCAGCCCGGCGCCCCCAGCTGGCTCGACCGCGTTCTGAGTCTGGCGCCTTACCTGTTTGGGATGGGCTTACTGCTGCTAGTGGCCGGCGGCCTCTACAAAGTACTGCACAACTGGCCTTTTAGGTGGGACCCTGATTTAACCTACTTTTCCGAAAACTGGGCGTCGTACTCGCACAGGCTGATAGCCAGGGCCCTGGTGCTGGCGGTGGTGCTCGGCGCGGCCGCTTTGCTACTGGGCTGGCGCGTGGGCGTCAATGAATTTTCGCTGCATCATTTCTACCGCAACCGCCTGGTGCGGGCCTACCTGGGAGCTTCGCGGCCCCGCTTCAAGCGCGAGCACGAAGCCAATCCCTTCACCAACTTTACCCCGCGCGACGACCTGAAGCTGGCGACCCTGCGGCGGCACGCGCCCCCGGCCCACGAGGCCGATGGCCCCGGCCGCCCCTACGAGGGGCCGTACCTGCTCATCAATGCCACCCTCAACGCTACCAAAATCACGGACCTGGCCCAGCAAAGCCGCATGGCCGAGTCTTTCGTGTTCTCGCCGCTGTATTGCGGCTTCGACTTCGCCCGCGTGCGGGCCGTGAAGCCCAACCAGCCCACCTACGAGTTTGGCTACCGCCCCACCGCCCAGTATGCCTACCCCGATGGCGGCCCCAGCCTGGGCACCGCCATGACCATTTCGGGGGCCGCCGCCAACCCCAACGAGGGCTACCACTCCTCCCCGCCCCTGGCGTTTTTGCTGACGCTCTTCAACGTGCGCCTGGGCTGGTGGATGGGCAACCCCAGCCACCCCAGGGTCTGGACCGAGGCCGACCCCGCCCGGGGGTTGTTTTACTTGCTGAGCGACCTGTTTGGGCGCTCCACTACCGACGCGGGCTTTGTAAACCTTTCCGACGGTGGGCACTTCGACAACATGGGCCTGTATGAGCTGGTGCGCCGCCGCTGCCGCTACATTATCCTGGGCGATGGCGAAGAAGACCGCCTCTTTACCTGCGAGGGCCTGGCCAATGCCATCCGGCGCTGCCGGGTCGATTTTGGGGTGGAAATTACGATTGACGTCACGCCCATCACCAACCGGCAGGCGGGCTACTCGCGGCGGCACCACGCCGTGGGTACCATCCGCTACCCCGACGACCTGGCCGGCCAGCCCTCGGGCTACCTGCTCTACATCAAGTCGTCGCTGACGGGCGACGAGCCCACCGACGTGCGCGAATACGCCCAAACCAACGCCAGTTTCCCGCACCAGTCCACCGCCGACCAGTTCTTCAGCGAAGCCCAGTTTGAAAGCTACCGCCGCCTGGGGCTGCACATTTTTGAAGCGTTGGAAAAGCAGTGCCCGGTGCTCACCAACCCGCCTAAAGACCTGAAATCGGTGTTTCAGCAGCTCGCCACCGCCTGCGCGAAGCCCGTCGCCGACGGAGCCGCCAACCCGCAACACTCGGCCCTGCTCGTTGCCCACAACCGCCGGCTCCTGCTGCCGCTGGCTACCCAGGTGCGCCGACGCGGCTAATCAAAAACCTCCACTCGCGGGTTTACGCAAGACCTACTTGCCTAAACCTGCACCCCATGGACCTCCAACTCACTGCTAAAACCGCCCTCATCACGGGCTCTACGGCCGGCATTGGCCTGGCCATTGCCCAGCGGCTGGCCGCCGAGGGCGCGCACGTCATCCTTACCGGGCGCACCGAGGCGCGCATCGCGGAGGCCAAAGCGGCCATTTTGGCCCAGACGCCGGGGGCCGAGGTGCGCGGCGTGGCCGTGGATTTTGGCGACGCGGCGCAGGTCGATAATCTATTGCTCGAAGTGCCCACGGTGGATATTCTGGTCAACAACGTGGGCATTTTCGAGCCCAAGCCGTTTGCCGAGATTTCGGATGCCGACTGGCTGCGCTTTTTCGAGGTGAACGTGCTGAGCGGGGTGCGGCTCTCGCGCCAGTATTTCCCGCTGATGCTACAGGCCGACTGGGGCCGCATCCTGTTCATTTCGAGCGAATCGGGCCTGCAAATACCGGCCGAAATGGTGCACTACGGCACCACCAAAACCGCCCAGCTCGCCGTGGCGCGCGGCCTGGCCGAGCTCACCAAGGGCACCGGTGTCACCGTAAATTCGGTGCTGCCCGGCCCCACGGCTTCGGAGGGCGTCGAAGGGTTTTTGAAGCAGCTGGCCGGCGAAGGCAAAACCCGTGAGGAGGCTGAGCACGATTTTTTCCGCGATGCGCGGCCCTCGTCGCTGTTGCAGCGCTTCATCACGACCGATGAGATTGCCAGCATGGTGGCCTACCTCAGCAGCCCCCTGGCGGCCGCCACCAACGGCGCCTCGGTGCGCGTGGATGGCGGCGTGGTGCGCAGCATTTAGGTGCCCTGCCCAAAATGCCGGGCCGCGCATCGCGCACGCAGCTTGGCCGATTATTAGGAAGCGGCGGAGCGGTTTACTCCCGAGAAAATCCGGATAATCCCAAAGCCCCCGCGGGGCGCTGTCTGGCCACGGCCGGGAGCGTTCTGCGGGGGCTTTTGGTGCCCGGCCAACCGTGCGCTTGCGGGGCCGCCGGGCCAGAATCGCACTGCTACCCAAGGCAGTGGCCAAGACCATGAGGCGTAGTGCCCGCGCACCTAGCCCCAAGGCCAGCCGGCAAGCTTTTAACCAGATTTTAAGCTTAGCTTAAGCTTGACTTAAGCCTTATGGCCGTTATCGTTTTTCTTACGTTAAAAGCAACCGCAAAGCTGAGCGGTGCCCTGATTGCCCACCGGCTGAAGCAATTCCCGCGTTTGTCTGCCTATTCTCCCCCTTCAGATAATTCCCCAATGCTTAACCTGAGTAACGACAAAACCAACACCCAGTCCTACGACATGCAGGGCAAATGTCCTTTTGGCGGCGACCGCATCGGCGGGGCCACGGGCACGCCGCCCGCGCTCTCCGACTGGTACCCCAACCGCCTGAAAGTAGAGCTGCTGCACCAAAATGGCCCGCAGGCCAACCCGCTGGGCGACGATTTCAACTACGCCGAAGCATTCAGCAAAATAGACCTGGAGGCGCTAAAGCAGGAAATTAAGGGCTTTTTGACCTCATCAGTAGACTGGTGGCCCTCGGACTACCACAACTACGGCCCGCAGATGATACGCATGGCCTGGCACTCGGCCGGCACCTACCGCATTGCCGATGGCCGCGGTGGCGCGGGCGAGGGCTTGCAGCGCTTTGCCCCCATCAACAGCTGGTGGGACAATGGCAACACCGACAAGTCGCGCCGCCTCATCTGGCCCATCAAGCAGAAATACGGCAGCGCCCTCTCGTGGGCCGACCTCATTGTGCTGACTGGCAACTGTGCGCTCGAAATCATGGGTTTCCCGACCTATGGCTTCGCCGGCGGCCGCCACGATGCCTGGGAGGCCGACAACGCCACCTACTGGGGCCCCGAGGTGATACACGATTTGTCGAAGGCCAAATCGCCCGACGAGATGGTGAACCGCGACAAGCGCTGGCGCGGCCAAAACGGCGATACTGACTACGACCTCGAAAACCCGCTGGCCGCCTCGCACCAAGCCCTGATTTATGTGAACCCCGAAGGGCCCTACGCCAACGGCGACCCAATGGGCTCGGCGCGTGATATCCGCACCACGTTTACGCGCATGGCCATGAACGACGAAGAAACCGTGGCCCTCATCGCGGGCGGCCACGCCTTCGGCAAAAGCCACGGTATGGTGCCGGCTGCCAAAATTGGGATGCCCCCCGAAATCGCGCCGATGGAGCTGATGGGCCTGGGCTGGCACAACCCCCAGGGCCAGGGCAACGCCGAAAACACGATGACCAATGGCATCGAGGGCAGCTGGACACCCCACCCCACGCAGTGGGACAACGACTACCTCACCAACCTGTTCAAGTTTGAGTGGGAGCAAACCAAGAGCCCGGCCGGCGCCCTGCAATGGACGCCCGTGGACAAAAACGCGCCCAAAACGCCCGACGCGCACATCCCCGGCCAGATGAATGACCTGATGATGATGACGACCGATATCGCCCTCAAGGTAGACCCCGAGTACCGCAAGGTGTGCGAGAAGTTCCTGGGCGATTTTGAGGCCTTTACCCAGGCTTTTTCCAAGGCGTGGTACAAGCTGACCCACCGCGACATGGGCCCGCGCGAGCGCTACCTAGGTCCCGAAAAAGTCAACGAAAACGACTTGCTCTGGCAAGACCCCATTCCGCTGGCCGACTACCAGGTAATCGACGCGGCCGATGTGGCGGCGCTCAAAAAGTCAATTTTGGCGGCGGGCGTGTCGGTTTCTGACTTGGTGTACACCGCCTTTTCGGCGGCCGTGACGCATCGCCACAGCGACAAGCGCGGCGGCGCCAACGGCGGCCGCCTGGCGCTGGCGCCACAAAAAGACTGGGCCGTGAACCGCCGCACGGTGCCCGTAGTCGAGGCCCTGCGCCAGGTGCAAGGTGAGTTTAACGGCGCGGCCACGGGCGGCAAAAAGGTATCGCTCGCCGACCTTATCGTGCTGGGGGGCTGCGCCGCCCTCGAAAAAGCCGCCGCCGATGCGGGCGTGCCCACCGAAGTGCCCTTCACGCCGGGCCGCCGCGACACCACGCAGGAACTCACGGACGTTGAGATGTTTACCTGGCTGAAGCCCGTGGCCGATGGCTTCCGCAACTACGTGGACCGCAACTACAAGGAAATCTCGCAGGGCGTGGCGCCCGAGGAGTTTTTCCTCGATAAAGCGCACCTGCTCGCGCTGACCGCGCCCGAGTGGGTGGCCCTCACCGGCGGGCTGCGCGCCATGAACGCCAACCACGACAGCTCGCCCTACGGCATTTTCACCGACCGCGTGGGCGTGCTCACCAACGACTTCTTCAACGTGCTGACCAGCACCGACTACGACTGGAAAAAGGACGATGCCACGGGCATGACCTTCTCGCTCGAACCCCGCGCGGCCGGTAAAAAGAGCTATGTAGCCACCCGCGCCGACCTCGTATTCGGCTCGAACAGCCAGTTGCGCGCCGTGGCCGAGGCCTACGCCGGGCAGGACGGCCAGCAGCGCTTCGTGAAGGCCTTCGTGAAGGCCTGGGACAAGGTGATGATGCTGGACCGCTACGACGTCAAAACCAACTATTCGGCGTAGAGCGGTACTGGCTCGCGTCTGGCAGCAGGCCGTGCAGCCTGCCGCTAGGCGCGAACCAGCACGTCGCTACAGCGTTTGGCGACGGAAGAAGCCTAAAAGCGGGTCGACGCGGGCTCCCCGGCTAAGATGCACGGGGAGTCCGCGTCGGCCCGCTTTTAAGGTCTTGCGCTAGGTTAATCTTCCTCGGGGCCACCCAGGAGCTTCCAAGCTTCTTCATTGCCCTGCTGGCCGGCCAGGTGCAGGGCGGTGAGGCCGCGCACGTCGCGCACGGTAGCATCGGCGCCGGCGTCGAGCAGGATTTTCACGAGTTCGTTGCGGCCAAAAAGGGTGGCAAACATGAGGGCCGTGCCGCCGTTGCCGTTGGTGCGGTTGAGGTCGGCGCCGGCCTCGATGAGCAGGCGCGCGATGTCGGCATACCCCTTGAAGGCCACGCCCATAAGCGCCGAATTACCGCTGGCATCTTGCAGGTTGAGGTCGGCCCCGCGCTCGATGAGCAAGCGGGCGGCATCGATGTGATTGTCGTAGGTAGCCAGGATGAGGGCCGAGTGACCTTTGCCATTTTGGGCGTTGAGGTCGAGCTGAGGGTTCTGGAGCAGCTGCTTTATAATGGCTACTTCGCCGCGGCGGGCGGCGTCGTAGAGCAGGTCGATGGGTTGGGCGGAAGTAAAAGCCATGCTGTTTGTAAATAAGTTAAGCTCGCCTACGACAACCCGGGGGCCTGGGATGTTTGCGGGGGTAATAGCGCGAACGTTGTAGTTGGCATTCTGGCTGGTACCGCTTGCTCACTCACCCATGCGAACGGCCAGGTTCGCGCTACCGCTACTGCTTGTTCTGATATCAGGGCCACGTACTACCGGCTAACCCGCGGGTAGCCAGTAGTGCGCGGGCGCTCGGTGGTGCCGTGCGCGCTGCCGATGGCTTAGGCTTAAGGCGTGCGCCAGCGGGAGGTACGGGCAGCTAGTTTGCTCGCTTTTATTTTTACTTAGTAAAAGTAAGTATTACTACGCAGTCAGAATCCGTATCTTCAACGAGGCAGCTTATTTCCCGCTATTTCGAAGTTTGCCAATCCGACTTACAGTATTTTCTTTTATGTTAATCAATTCACTGCCAGACACTGATGGCAGCCGGTGCACCCTCTCATTTGAAGAACCCGCGGGCTGGCTGCGCGCTACCTGGCGCGGCTTTATCGACCCCGATGAAGCGTATCGCGGGGCTGATAATTATTTAAAACAGCTCGCCGCTATTCGCTGCCCCTACCTGCTCAACGATAACACGGCCCTGCACGGCCCCTGGTTCGACTCGCTCGACTGGCTGATGCGCATTTGGGTGCCGCAGGCCGCCCGTATGGGCCTGCGCTACGTGGCCCACGTGGTGCAGGCCGATACCAAGCACGATACCATTACCAGCGCCCCTCTCAACCCGGCGGCTTGCTTGTTTGAGCTGCAGCTGTTTGATAGCGTGGCCATGGCTGAGGAATGGCTGCGCACCTGCCAGGCCCGCGCAGCGGCCGTGCGGCACCCTAGCGCGGGCTTTTAGCCCGGGCCCGAGCCGGCTACCCCAGCAGCCGCTGCAGGCGGCGGCCCAGGCCCGGCAGCTGGGCCAGGCGCGCACCCAGGTTAAGGAGCCACGGCCGGGTGCCGAGCAGCCGCATCAGGCGGTAGTTGCGGGCCAGCACCGGGCCGAGCTGGCGCTGCACCTCAGCGTCGTAGGCGTGCATGAAACCGGCGCTAAAGTCGTTGTGCGCCACGCACTGCCGGGCCTGCGCGGCGGCCATAATGCCGCTCCGCACGGCCATGTCGATGCCGTGGCCCTGCAAGGGGTCGATAAGCGAGGCCGCGTCGCCGCACAGCATAAAGCGCGCCCCGCTGCACGGCCGCTGCCGCCCGCCGCCCATGGGCAGCCCAAAACCCAGCACCGGCCCCAGCTGCCGCGCCGCGCGGAAGCGGCCGGCCAGCTCGGGGTGCGTTTGCACCGTGTCGAGCAGCAGTTGCTTGAGGTCTACCTTGTGCCGGGCCACCAGCTCGGAGAGCATACCCAGGCCCACGTTGTAGCGCCCCGCCCCCACCGGAAACAGCCAGCAATAGCCCGCCAGGTAGTTTTGGCTGAAAAAAAACTCGGTGGTGCCCGACTCGGTGCCGGCCACGTTTTCGAAATACGCCCGCACCCCGGCGCTGTGGTGCGCGCGGGCCAGGCGCGGCTCGGGCAGCAGGCGGCGGCCCACCGCCGAGTTGGCCCCGTCGCAGCCAACGACCAGCCGGGCCGTGATTTGGGCCCCGTCGGCCAGCTGTAGCCACGCGCAATCAGGCGTAATTTCCAGCGTTTTCAGCGTCGTGCGCTCGCGTATTTCGGTGTTCGTAAACTGCCGCACCAGCCCCAGCAGCGCCGCGTCGAAGTCTAGGCGCGGGCTGTTGAAGGTGCGCAGCTTCCAATGCATGTAGAAGCTCGCCCCGCTGGGCGCCACGATGCGGCTGCGGCGCACCTCGTCGCGGGGCTCCAGCTGCCACAGGGCCTCCACGTAGGCCGGGTCGAGCTGGCGCAGGGCCTTGAGGGCGTGCCCCGGCACGGCGTCGCCGCAGATTTTATCTCTCGGAAAAGTGGCTTTATCGAGCAGCAGCACCCGCAAGCCACTGCCGCGCAGCGCCAGCGCGCAGGCCGTACCGGCCGGCCCCGCGCCTACTAGGGCAATGTCGTAATCTACTTCGGTTGGCACGCCATAAAGGTAGCGGCGCCGGGGCTGCTACGCGCAAAAGCGCCTTTCTCATTAGAGAAAGGCGCTTTTGCGCGTAGCGCAGCCAGCAACGTGCGCTGGCGCTAGTTGTCGGTGGCGGGCACGCTCGGCTCGTGCTCGCCGGGCTGGGGCACGCCCGCATCGGCCAGGCCATTGCGCGAGCGGCTGGCTATCAAGGCGATGGTAGCGGCCAGGCCAGTGGCCGCCGCTACGCCGGCCAGCACCGGGTGCATAGTGGCGCGGGTGTAGAGGCTGGTTTTCATTACGTGGCCCGGGTTATTACCCGCCACCCGCACGTGGGGGCCATTGGGGCGGTGCAGCGAGCCAGCGGGGTCTACGGCGCGGGTGCCCTCCTGCTTTTGCTGGGCCACGCCGGTTTTGGCTTCCAGCCAGTCCATAGCGCCGGGCGCGTACTTGTTGGCGGTGCTCATCAGCTTGCCGCCACCGCCCACGTAGATGTCGCGCACCGGGTGCGTGGCCGCGTGCAAAATGGCCTTGGCTACTTCCTCCGGCGCGTACACGGGCTGGGGCAGCTTGGGCTTCTCGGGCAGGTAGTTGCGGGCGTGGTCGGGGAAGGGCGTGTTAATGGCGGCGGGCTTGATGAGCGTCACCGACACGGGCGCTTTTTCGTCGGCCAGTTCGATGCGCAGGGCATCCGTAAAACCCTTCACGGCGTGCTTGCTGCTGGCGTACATGCCCTGAATGGGCACGGCCACGTCGCTCACCACGCTGCCAAGGTTAATGAGCGCCCCACCGTGCTTTTTGAGGTGCTTGATGGCTTCGAGCGAACCGTTCACGATGCCCCAGAAGTTGGTTTCGTACAGCTTTTTGAAGTCTTCGAGCTTGCCCTGCTCCAGCTTGCCCCACATGCCCACGCCGGCATTGTTGACCCACGTGTCGAGGGCCCCAAAATTGGCATGGGCGGCTTCGTGGATGCGGAGCACGGCGGCGGGGTCGGCCACGTCGGCGGCCACTACGGCCACGCGGCTGCCCAGGTCGCGGGCCACGGTGTCGAGGTCGGCCTGCGAGCGGGCGGCCAGCACGAGGCGGGCCCCGGCCTCGTGGGCGGCTTTGGCGGTGGCCAAGCCGATGCCGCTGGTAGCGCCGGTTATTACAATAACTTGTTGGTCGAGGGGCTTTAATTTGATAGCCATTGGGGAAAGGGCAGGAAATGGAAAAGAGAAGTGCGCCCACCGGGCGTGCCTGCTGTACGGCCGGCGGCCGGAAATAGATAGGTTGAGGTTAAGTTGTAAAACGGAGTGGCACTCCGTTTCGCGCTCGAGTGGCGCACTCCTAATGCCAAACGGAGTGCCACTCCGTTTTACAGTGCGGCCCGCCCCGCGCCCTACCTTTGAGTATCTTTTTACGACGAATGACGGATTCTTTTTCTTTGAAAACCCTGGCCTTGCTGGGCTCCACGGGCTCGATTGGCACGCAGGCGCTAGAGGTGGTGCGCGAGCAGCGCGGCCGCTTCCAAGTAGCGGTGCTCACGGCCGGCCGGCAGTGGGAGTTACTGGTGGCCCAGGCCCGCGAGTTTAGGCCCGCCGCCGTGGTCATCGGCGACGAGTTCTACCAGCAGACCAAAGCCGCCCTGGCCGACCAGCCCGAAACCGAGGTGCTGGCCGGCGACGCCGCCCTGCTCGAAGTAGTGCAGCGCCCCGACATCGACGTGGTGCTCACGGCCCTGGTGGGCTACGCGGGCCTGCCGCCCACGGTGGCCGCCATCCGGGCCGGCAAGGACATTGCCCTGGCCAACAAGGAAACGCTGGTAGTAGCCGGCGAGCTGATAACCAGCCTCGTGCAGCAGCACGGCGCAAAGCTATTACCCGTTGATTCGGAGCATTCAGCTATCTTTCAGTGCTTGGTGGGCGAGGCCCAAAACCCCATCGAGAAGGTCATTCTCACGGCCTCCGGCGGGCCGTTTCGGGGCCGCTCGGCGCAGGCGCTAGCGCACATCACCAAAGCCCAGGCGCTCAAGCACCCCAACTGGACGATGGGCGCTAAAATCACCATCGACTCGGCCACGCTCATGAACAAGGGCCTCGAAGTAATCGAGGCCAAGTGGCTCTTCAACCTGCGCAACGAGCAAGTTGACGTGGTAGTGCACCCCCAAAGCATCGTGCACTCGCTGGTGCAATTTGAAGACGGCTCGCTGAAGGCGCAGCTCGGCCTACCCGACATGAAGCTGCCCATCCAGTACGCGCTGGGCTACCCCGAGCGGCTGCGCAATGACCTGCCCCGGTTCTCGTTTTTGCAGTACCCCACGCTCACCTTCGAGGCCCCCGACCTGGACACGTTTCGGCACTTGCCGCTGGCCTACAGCGCCATGCAGCGCGGCGGCACCGCCGCCTGCGTGCTCAACGCCGCCAACGAAGTAGCCGTGGCCGCGTTTTTGCAGGATAAAGTCAGCTTTTTGGGCATGGCCGACGTGGTGGCCGGGTGCCTAAGCAGGGTACCGTATCTTGCGGCCCCAACCCTGGCCGACTACGCTGCCACCGACGCCGAGGCACGGCGCGTGGCGGCCGAACTACTAGGCTAATGAAGTAGTTGGGCCTATGGAATGGTGCCGCTTGCGGCGCTTCCCCCCTGCTTTTGCCTTCTTTTTTACCTTCAATACCTCGCTTCCCTCCTTTGGAAATTCTCGTTATGATTGGCCAGCTGGTGCTGGGCCTGTCGCTACTAGTGGGCTTGCACGAGTTCGGGCACTTTGCCTTCGCCAAGCTTTTTAAGATTAAAGTCACGAAGTTTTACATCTTTTTTGACTTCCTCTTCCCACTCCCCAATGTTCTCAATTTCAGTCTTCTAAAGAAGA
>JAKONR010000354.1 GCA_022701825.1 Hymenobacteraceae bacterium
GCCAGGTGGCCGTGGTGTGGGCCAAAAACGAGCAGGGCCGCATCAAGGGCGTCATCGTGGAGCGCGGCATGGCCGGCTTCACCACGCCCGAAATTCACAACAAATGGAGCCTGCGCGCCAGCATCACCGGCGAGCTGGTCTTCGACAACGTGCGCATACCTAGGGAGAATATTCTGCCCAACGTGGAGGGCCTGAAAGGCCCGCTGAGCTGCCTCGACTCGGCTCGCTTCGGCATCGCGTGGGGCGCCATCGGCGCGGCCATCGACTGCTACGAGTCGGCCCTGAAATACTCGCTGCAGCGCGAGCAGTTCGGCAAGCCCATCGCCAGCTTCCAACTTCAGCAAAAGAAGCTCGCCGAAATGATTACTGAAATCACCAAGGCCCAGCTCATGGCCTGGCGCCTAGGGGGGCTCAAAAACGAAGGCAAAGCCACCAGCGCCAAATCTCCATGGCCAAGCGCAACTCGGTGGAGATGGCCCTGCACGTAGCCCGCGAGGCGCGCCAGATTCACGGCGGCATGGGCATCACGGGCGAGTACCCCATCATGCGCCACATGATGAACCTCGAATCGGTGATAACTTACGAGGGTACGCACGATATTCACTTGCTGATAACTGGCGCGGATATCACCGGTATTCAGGCGTTTAAATAGAGAATGGGCGCCACTGTTGAACTACGGCAAGTCACGGAGAAAGTCGCCGCTGCTTACGTGCGGGAGCCAGCTTGTCTTATCCAAGATGAACGGAAAAGGCACGAAGAGTTTAGTAAGCATTACCACGTTGGCTATGACTTCGACGCATGGGATAAGGCTCGCAAGCAACGTGGCTACGACTGGGTAGTGTTGGTAAAGGGCTTGGTTTCGTTCAGTAAAACAGCCCATACCTTAGTAGTTCATGGTGGCCAGCCAATAGGCGGCTTAGAAGAATCATGGCAGTTAGAGGGCAACGCAAAGGTGCTTAATGCAGCACAGGTTTCGATACTTTACCACGCATTAGCCCCGGTATCGGTGAGTTGGGCCGACGAGGATTTTAGTGGTCAGGCCGAAATGTTTGAGGACTTTCAAAGCTTCCTGAAAGAGGCTGTCGAAACAGATAAGGCACTGCTAATTTTCGTAAGGCCGTAACAAACTTTGGTACCAGCTGCGCGGCCTAACGCGCAGGTCTATGAAATATTACTTCTTCGCTTGGTTAGCGCTTTGCCTGGTAGCGTTGGCCATCTACCGTACTATCGATTGGGGTACCGGCTGCGATGGCGGCTTGTGCCTAATTCCTCCTTTTCTGCTGGCCTGCTGCTGGGGGCTTTTAGGAGTGGTGATAGTGATTGTGCGCATTATTAGCCAGCTAACTAAGAAGAAATAATTTAGACTTCATGTAAGGGAGCCTTTTAGACTGCCCATGGGCCTTGACACCGTAGAACTCGCCATGTCTTTTGAGCGGTATTTCGGCCTGGAAATACCAGACGCGGTATCTGAACAGCTTTACACTGTTGGCGACGTGGCAAATTGGTTTAGCCAGCAGCTAGGCCTGGCCGGGCAGCATCAGTCGGCGGTGCGGACCAAGGTAGCCGAGCAGCTACTGAGCGAATTGCCGCCCAGCGCTACCGAAGCCACGCCGCTCCGCCAACTGCTGCCCGGTGCCCCAGCGCTCAAGTTATATCGGTATGCCCTGCGCCACCGCTACGAACTAATGCTGCCGCCACTAGCCTCCCTGCCAGCTGCGCCGGCCGTGCCATCGTTGTGGGAGCGTCTGACCGGCCGGCGGTTGCCCAAAACGCCCTATTGGCACACCCAAACGCTAGCCGAACTAATCGACTGGGCAGTAGCGACCAACTATGAAAAGCTGCTGGTGCCGCCCCTCGCCAGCCAGTACGAAGTAGCGCAGGCCATTATTGGCATTACAAGCTACTATTCAGGCACACCGGTGGAGGAGATACGCTTACAAAGTAGCTTCACCAACGACTTGGGACTGGACTGAGGAGTATTACGTATACTGTCGAGCGCACTAAATCGGGCCTACGGCCGCTCCAGCAGATACATGGTCTCGGTGGTGGCGCCCACACCCACTGTGCTTTGCGTGACGTGCGCCACGCGCCAGCCTTGGGCCACCAAGCTGTTCACTTTCAGTAGTTCGGCGCGGTGCATATCCACGGCGGCGGCGGTGCTGTTGCGTTCGGTGCCGATTTTGATGTCGGGCAGGCGCTGCACCTGGCGCGTGCCATCGGGCTGAATCACCACGATTTCGGGCGCGGTAGACTGCGTGCCCGGCCGGCCGCTGCCTATCACCATAAGGTAGCCGCCGGGCGCGGCGGCGGGCGCTTTAGGATAGAAGGCCCACGAGCCGGTGGCTGCCAGCCCTACACCTAATACAAGCAGGAGCTTTTTCATAAAGTGAACAATTGGTGAAGCAGTGTACGTGAAAGTGGGCACGGCGGGTAATGCACCGGCTTGGCAGTGCCGGCACTCGCTCGCGCGCCCAACGCCCGTCCACCGCCCGCCGTATAGCTGGTACACCCTACCCTCCCATTTAACCTTTTCCTAGCCATGGCTACCGAACCCTCAACCCACCACGAAAACGCTGAAACCCGCCGCCAGGAGCGTCGCGAAGAAGCCAACGCCGACTACCGCGAGCAGGGCGACGATATGCGCCAGGGCGGCCCCGACCCCGACCTGGCCCACCGCCTGCGCACCCGCTCGGGCGACGGCAATTTCTCACCCGATGTGCAAGCCGATGACCAAACCAGCGATGGCGTAGCCAAAACCGTAGCCAGCGACGGCCAGGGTGCCAGCAAGCGCGGCCACGACACCGAGCAAAACGCCAACAAAGCCCCCGACCGCCTCGACCAGACCAACGTGGGCGGTGGTGACCTGAAAGACTAGGTTTCTTGATTTTTTAAGCTATTAGCCCTTGGCGGGTAGCTGTTAGCATCTCCCTAAGAGAAAGCCAACAGCTAGCTGCCAAGGGCTAATAGCTTATTATATCCTTACTTTTAGCCCATACTTGGGCTACTGGTCGCCTGCGAAAAGACCAGCGCCACCTATTCTTCTTAACCTTATGGCCGCTTCTTCTCCCCTCGTTTTGTTGGAATGCCTTGTTGCCGGCACTTCTCACCGCCCCGAACTGCCCGCCCAGGAAAAAAAGCTGAAAGTGGGCCAGATGCTACGCCTTGAGCGCGAAGCTGATAGCAAGTACGACGACTGGGCCGTGAAAGTGCACTCGGGCGCGGCCGATGACAAAAACAGCTACTGGCTGGGTTACCTGCCCGAAACCCGCAACGAAACCGTGGCCCGCCTGCTCGATGCCGGCTACCCCCTCACCGCCCGCCTCGCCCACAAAGCCTGGGAAGAAGACTGGCTGCACCTCGAAATTGAAGTGCTGCTGCCCCGCGAGTAGAACGGAGTGGCATTCCGTTTCCGCGTTTGGGCAAAACCGGGCGCGAAACGGAGTGCCACTCCATTTTACATCGTCATCAGGGAGCTTTTTGCTAACTAATTTGGTTAGCTAATCACCCGTTTCTGGCGGGCGATTGACAACGAGCCACTAACTACTAAGCAAATGCGCGAAGCCTATCTCACTGGCAGCAACGAAAGTTTTGATGCCACCGACAAGGACATCGACAAGGCCCTGCGGCCGCTGAGCTTCAGCGACTTCACGGGCCAGGACAAAATTCTCGAAAATCTCAAGGTATTCGTGGCCGCCGCCAAGCAGCGCGGCGATGCCCTCGACCACGTGCTGCTGCACGGCCCCCCCGGCCTGGGCAAAACCACGCTCTCGCACATCATCGCCAACGAGCTGGGCGCGGGCATCAAAATGACCAGCGGCCCGGTGCTCGA
>JAKONR010000365.1 GCA_022701825.1 Hymenobacteraceae bacterium
CGCCCGCGCGAGCTGGGCCAGCTCTTTTGGTTTGGGCAGCGGCTGGTGGCCGTGCCGCTGCTGTTTGCGGTGGCGTTCGTGCTGTTTCGGGGCGAGGTGCTGTTCTGGCAGTTCAGCCGCAGCACGCCCACCGAGCTGGCGCACATGGTGCGGTGCAGCCAGATTTTATTTTTGAACGTGCTGGTGCACGCCTTTTTTGCCATCTACAGCACCCTGCTCACCAGCACCCGCCACCAGCACACCGTGAGCTGGCTGGTGGGGGCCAGCATCGTGCTCAACCTCACCCTCAACCTGCTGCTGCTGCCGCGCTACGGCGCCGTGGCCGCCGCCATCAACACGCTCATTAGCGCCGTGTTCGTGTCGGCTTGCTACGTGTGGCTGGTGGCGCGGCGCACGCCCGTAGCCGTGCCCTGGCGCACGCTGGCCCAGCTGGCGCTGGCCTTTGGGCTGCTGTGCGGCACCTGGTACGCCCTGCGCCAGGGCCTGGCCCTGCCTTGGTGGCTCGAAACTGGCCTCATGGCCGTGGCCTTCGTGCCGATGCTGTTTGGCACCGGGCTGGTGCGCTGGCGCGAGCTGCGCCGCCTGCTGCCGCGCTAGCGGCGTTGGGGGCTATTTTTGCCCCTCTTTTGGGAGGAATTAAAAATGATAAATTAAAAATTGCAAGCTCATTCAAGAGTATATTTTTTAATTTATAATTCCCTGTGAAAAGCGCGCCAGTTCCTTGGCTGCGCCGGGCAGAAAGCAGCTCATTGATAACTTAGTAATTGAAAAAAATGGCCCGTCCGCACCCCGCCCACTTCGTGCATACGCTGCTGCCGCAACTGGTGTGGCGCCGCCCCACCGCCGTGCGCCGCGAGCTTGGCGACCCGCTGCTGGCCCGCGAGCTACTGCTCTACGTGTGGGACAAAGCCGCCGAAAGCCTGCCGCCCCGCGAGCGCGTGGCGCCCCGCGGCCTGCACCTGAGCTGGCACCGCGTGGCGGGCCGCGCCACGGCCCTGGTGCAGCTGCCCGCCCCCCAGGGCATCGGCGAGGCGCACCTGGTAGCCATTGTGTATGAAGATGATGCCGACTTGCTGGCCGCCGAGCAGCGCTACCCCTCGCCGCTCGATGAGCCCGACCCCGACGACAACGACGACGGCCTGCCCGACCTGCCCGACGACCTGCCGCGCTACTTCCTGCTCGAAGCCATTTTGGGCCGCAGCCCCGACGAAGACGGCACGCCCACCGTGCTGGGCGAGCGCCGCGGCGAGCACCACCGCCACCACGCCCCCGGCCCGCCCGCCGGCCGCCCCGATACCACCGGCCGCTTTCTGCAGGCCCTGGCCGAACTGCTCGGGCCGCTGCCCGACACGAACGTGCCCTTCATGCGCATTGTGCGGGGCTAAGGCCGGGCGAGATTAACGTATTATGCAATTAACTACTCTCAAAGCGCAAGTAAAGCAACAGCCTATTCTGTACGGTGGTTTGGCGTTGCTGTTAGTAATTGGTTTTGGCCTGCGGCTTTTTCATCTGGGGCAATACCCGCTGGGCGTAAACCAGGACGAGCTATCCAATATTTACGACGGCTACGCTATTGCCGAAACCGGCGCCGACCGCTGGGGCCAGCGTTTCCCGGTAATCCTGCGGGGCTTTGGTAGTTTAGACTATCGCCCGCCGCTGTACGCCTGGCTGAGTGCGGGCACTATTCAGGTTTTTGGGTTTTCGGTGGCGTCGGGCCGGCTGGTTTCGGCGGTGCTGGGCTGCTTATCGTTGGTATTAATTTTTGCGGTAGCCAAGCGACTGGGCGGTAGTATGCTTGCTTCGTTCGCGCTATTGCTGGCTACCTTTTCGCCGTGGCACCTGTTGTTTTCGCGCATCGCGTCGGAAGGCACCATGCTACCGCCGTTTTTTTTAATTAGCGCGTGCTATTTGTGGCAGCGCGCCCGCAGTGCAAATTACAAGCCTGGCACATTAGTGTTGCTCGGGCTGTGCATTGGGTTGGGCACTAATACCTACCAGGCCGGTAAATTACTTTTCTTTCTATTCGCCGCAATGTGCCTGGTGGATTTGTGGCAGCAGCGTACCCGATTTTTTGCGAACGCGGCAATCTTCGTGGCAGGCTGCCTACTCGGGGCCGTGCCGCAAATTATTGCGCTGCTCGCCGCGCCAAGCCAGTTTTTTGCCCGCGCCAATGGCACGCGGGAATCGTATGGGTTTTCCTTTGAGAGTTTTAGCAACCTGTTTCGGGCGCTTACCAGCTATTTCTCGCCCGAGTTTTTATTCTTTAGCTTTAAAACCTATAATAACCTATCCATTGGCCGCTTGCTGATGGTCGAGTTTCTGCCGTTTTATATTGGATTATTCTTTTTATATAAAGCAATAAACAGGAAGCAAGTTATTACGCTCGGGGCTTTTTACTTTCTGCTTTTTATGGCGGTTATTCCCGGGGTTTTAACCAGGGATAATCCGCACGCCCTGCGCGGCGCTAGCCTGATTGTATTATTGCCGCTCGTTACGGCCGCCGGTATCGTAATCATTTATCGCACCATTGCCATGCCGTGGCTGCGCAATGCTTTTCTGGTAATCGCTACCGTATTGATTGTCTGGAATGGCCTGGTAGATGTAAAAGTGTATGCCCGGTCGGAAGAGTTACGGGGTCAGAGCATGCAAGTATTGTTGACTAAATCAATTCAAAGACTCGCTACTTATCAAAACGCCTACAAAAATATTTATATCGAAAACGGCAGCAACGAGCCGTATATCTACGTGCTGACGTTTTGCAATATAAAACCCCAGGAGTTTCAGCGGGCGGATAATAAAGTAGGCCAGAATAAGGATGGCTGGGATGAATTTGAAAAACTGGGTAAGTATTATTTTCTGAGCGAACAAGAGATAGCCGCGCGGGTGAAGGCCGCGCCGGTAAAATCGCTGCTTTTGTTGAATAAGCGCACGGCTGCCTATCCGGCCATCGACAGCGTCGAGCACCTGGGCGAGAAAATGTATTTCTACGCCAGCCACGCAGAGTAATGAGCGTTGACGGCGGAATCTTGAGGGCTCTCTAAGCGTATGGTTTCAAGCAACGCTGTAGCAACTCTCGACTCTTATCTCTTAACTCAACTATGCGCCGCCGCCACCAGCTAGCCCAGGCCGCCGCCGAAGCCGCCGCCCGCGCCCAGCGCGCCGCCGACACCCGCTGCGGCCTTTGCGAGCGCGAGGTGCAGCAGACCTCGCGCCACCACCTCGTGCCTCGCGAAGAAGGCGGCCGCCACGGCGATGTGGTAGACCTGTGCCAGCCCTGCCACAGCAGCGTGCACCGCTTCCTGACCAACCGCGAGCTGGCCCGGCAGTACGCCACGGTGGAGGCCCTGCGCGGGGCCGAGGAGCTGCAAGGCTACCTGAGCTGGGTGAAAAAGCAGCGCATCGAGCGCATTCGCAACCGGCGGGGGAGAGGATAACGGCGCCTGCGCAGCACAACAAGCTGATTAGCAAGCCCGATGGCACTGGCCGGGCTTTTTGCTGCGCGGTGGGCGGCGGCTCGCTGGCGGGCCGGTCGAGGGAGCGAGTGGCACTTGGTTGGTTATTAAAATACCTAGTATTTACATATGGGGTATGGAGCTTAGGAAGCAAAGCTATTCAACTAGCAGTTGCTAGCATGGGGTGAACGATTGGCTTTCAGAGACATACGAGGCAAAGAGAAACCTCTCTGAAAGCTCAAAAACATGTTGCAAATGTTTTTCGCTACAAACATCAATCAACCAGGCAGTTGAAAGGTATTTTTTTGACTTTCGCTTCCTAAGCCCCTTAAAAATTTATGAATTAAAAATTGGTGAGCGGGTCGTCTCTATAAACTGCGCAACAAATGGTTGCTTGGCCTATCGAGCGGCTCCTTTAGCTACCCAGGCCGCCCAGCCCCAATTTTTAATCCAAAAGCCGGCGGCTGTCCGCCCCAGTTCGCGTCTTACAGAGCGGCTGGGGCCGGGCAGCCGCCTTTGCGTATTTCCTTTGGGAATATGAACCGCTACTTCGTGCCCTTCGCCCAGCTTCGCCGCCAGCCCACCATCGTGGTCGATAGCACCGGCCTGGGCGCGGCCCTCACGCTGGCCCACTGGCGCGGCGCTGCCACGCCCGAAACCCTGCGCGACGATACCAGCGCCGGCTCGTGCCTGCGCGCCCTGCGCTCGCCCGCCACACCGGGCCTGGAAGCGCAGGCCGTAACGGCTAATCACTTTGACATCGATGGCTTTATTGGCGTGTGGGTGCTGCTGAATGCCGAGCTGGCTTTAACCCACGAGGAGCTATTGCGCCTGGTAGCCACGCTGGGCGACTTCCGCGAAATCGACTGGCAACACCCGCTCGCCGACCACGCCCTGCAACTGGCCTGCTGGCTTAATGCCGAAGAAAAAGCCCGCTTCTACGAGCCCTTCGGCGCGCCCGCCCGCCGCCGCCGCGAAGACGAAGCTTCGGCCGAAAAATTCGCCTGGTTTTTGCCTCGCTTCGCGGAAATTTTGCTCGACCCAGAAAAGGGCCGCGCCGCCTGGCAGCCCGAATACGCGCGCGTAAAAACCGCCGTAGTCGCGTTGCAAGGCCCGCTCACCCAGCGCACCGACTACCCCGAAATAGGCCTGGTCGTGCTGCGCACGCCCGCGCCGGGGCCGTACTACGCGCTGTTCGGCCCCACGTCGGGCTTCGACTGGGTATTAAGTATTTATGACGGCCAGCGCTACGAACTGGAATGCAAATACACCACCTGGATAGACCTCGCAAGCCGCCCCACACTGCCGCGTCTGCCGCTTGCGCCCCTGGCCACCCGCCTCAACGAGCTGGAAAAAAGCAACTACCGCTGGGTTGCCGACCAGCTCACCGACACCGGCCCGCTGCTGCGCCTGGCCGGCCGCCCGCTCAGCAAAGCCGAGCGCTACGCCGACCCCGACGGGCGGCCTATCTACGCCTCGTCGCTGGCCGCTGGTGCGATAGAAAACGAAGTGGTTGATTATCTGCAAAAGGGCTACGCCGGCATTCAGCCCAAAACGTACTGGACCTGGGCCGAGGTGCGGGTGGCTTGGCGGCAGTCTTAGCCGCGCAGCGGCGCAAGGCAAGCGTTGCGCGCCAAGCGGCGGGCATTGTTTGCAAACCATTCACAGCACGTAGTTTTTAGCGCATAAGCACGTCTGCTACGCGCACGCGGCCGTTATCGTCTGCTACGGATGGCCTCGGCCATCCGAGCTTAAGCAGTAGTGGCCTCGGGCAGGAGGCGCAGGCGGCTGGTGCCTTGCCCCACCCGCTCAACCACTACCTGCGTATCGATGTAATCGCGCAGGATTTCGGGGCTGACGTGGGTGATGATGCCGATAGTTTTGCCCCGGCGGCGCAAACTGCTGAGAGCGGCCAACGCCACATCGAGCGTATCGGCATCGAGGGTGCCGAAGCCTTCATCAATAAAGAGGGAGTCTAGGCGGGCCGCATTGGCAGCAGCCAGCTCGGCCAGGCCCAGCGCCAGGGCCAGGCTGGCCAAAAAGGTTTCACCGCCCGAAAGAGTGCTGACGTCGCGGGTGCAGTCGTCGTAGGCATCGGCCACGAGCAGGCTCAGCGTTGCATCGTCTTTGCGGCGCAGCTGGTAGCGGTCGTTGAACTGGCTGAGGTGCTGGTTGGCCAGGGCCACCAGCCGGGCCAGGGTCAGGCCCTGGGCAAAGCGGCTGAACTTGGTGCCCTCGCTGTGCCCAATCAGCTCGTGCAGATTGCGCCAGCGGCGGGTTTCGGCTTTCTGGGCCGCAAGCTGGTCGGCCAGGGCGGCGTACCGCTGGCGATTGGCTTCATCGTCGGCCAGAAACTTGCGTAGCAGCAGCAACTCGTCGCGTAGCGCTTGCTGGGCTTGCTGAGCCTCCTGGTAGGCAGTGGCTACGGTTTCGGCGGGCTCGGAGCTACGCGCCAGCTGCTGCGTGAGGCGTTGCTCCTCAGCTACTTGCTGCTGGATGGCTTGCGCGTTTTCTACGGCTCCGTGCAGGCGGGCGTGCAGCGCGCGCAGCGTAGGGCGCTCGGTAGCGGGCAGCAGCACGGCGCTCAGGCGCAGCGTTTTGGGGTCGTGGCCGGCGGCTACCAGGTCGCGGTCGAGGTCGGCAAACAGGATTTTGGCGCGGGCCAGCGCATCGTCGCGCTGGGTTTCCTGGTCGGCTTTGCGGGCCAGCAAGGTATCGTGGCGCTTGGCTTCTTCGTTTTCGGCGCGCTGCTGCTGCTCGTGCTGCTGGCGGGCCAGCTGCTCGGCTTGCTGCCAGTGGGCGAGGGCTACCTGAGGCGAGGCGAAGCCAGGGTGTGCCTGGGCAATAGCCGTAGCGCAGGCAGTATGCTCGGCTTCGGCCTGGCCGCGCTGCCCAGCGGCCTGCTGCTGCTCGCTGTGCAGCGCGGCCAGCTGCTCCCGAAGGCCGCCCAGGGCGGCTTGCGTACCGGACAACTCTTTTTCCAGCTTATGGTGCGCGAGCGTTTTTTCTTCAAATTGCCGGGCGCGCTTGCCGAAGGTAGCTTGCAGCTCCTGCGGCTGGTGCGGGTCAAAGCGGGCGTTGAAGTCGGCCGCTAGCTTATTTATCTTATCGGCCAGCTGCTTGCCTTCCTGCTTGATGTCTTCAAGCTTTGCGGTAATCGCCCGCACTTGGTCCTGCACCGTCTCCTGTTGCTCTTGGGCGCTGGCGCTGGCGGCGGCGGCAGCGGCTTGCTGCCCCCTGAAGCTGGCTCGGCTGGTGGGTATTTCCAGCAGGCTCGCCATCAAGGGGCGGGCTTGGCGCAGGGCGGTGGCCGCGTCGATAAGGGGCCGCGTCGGCACGGGCGCCGCCGCCAGAGGCGTTATCGTGCTCAGGAGGGCCAGTAGTTCCTGGTTGGTGGTCTGGGCGAGCGTCAGGGCAGCCAGGGTCTCATCGGCCTCCGCTATTTGCCCGCTAAGCTGTTGAATAGCTTCTTCCGACGTATCGGTGCCGGTGCTGGGGTGCTCCAGCGCTCCGCACACCGGGCAGGGCTGGCCAGCGCGCAGCAGATTTTGGTGGTCGGCCAGAAACTGTTTGCCCACCAGCTGCTCGTACCACTGGCCGCGCTGGCGCTGGGCGGCGGCCAACTCGGTATGTAGCTGGCGAGTGCGGGCCTGCGCCTCTTGCCACAAGGCAGCGTGGGCCTGGGCGCCGGTAGCGGCTTCCTGCTCCAGCGCCTGCAAGGCCTCGGCTGCCTGCTGGCCAGCCTGGTCGGCAGCCGAGCGTTTTTGGCGCGCTCCGTCTAGGTTGCTGAGCAGTTGCTTTAATTCGCCGCTCCGCTCCTGGTGTTCTTTCAACACCCTGCGGCGGCTGGTCAGCAGGTTGTCCAGCTCGGTGAGGCGGGTAGGCAGCTGGGCGTCGGCGGCGTGGCTGGTCAGCCAGGTAGTTAAGTCACTAAGGTGCTGCCGGTCGCGGGCCAGCTGCGCTTCAGCAGCGGTGAGGCGCTGTTGGGTTTCGCGGTAGGCCTGGCGGCGGCTGGCTTCGGTGGCAGCGGCATCCTGCCATACTTTGTGCAGCGTTTGCAGGCGGGGCAGCTGGCTGATGGCTTCGGTTAGCGGCGGCTTTTCGCGGGCCAGGTCGGCCTCGGCTTTTTGCCAGGCAGCGGCTAGCGTGGCAGTCAGGGCCTGCGCTTTGCTGCGCCTGGTAGCGGCCCCTTTGGCCAGGGCATCCAGCTCGTGAAATTTCTCGCCGGCTTTGCGGGCTTCGGCCTCCGTGGTGCGGGCGGCATTCCAGGGTTCCTCAAACTGCTCCACGGCCTGGTGGGCGGCCAGGCGGTCGAGGGCCGGGCGGTGGCTGGCTTGCTCGGCTTCGGCCCGGCCGGTGGCGGCGGCGGCGGCGGCCAGCTTCTCGGCCAGCTCAGTTAGCTTGCCGTGCCACTCGTGCTGCTCGCGTAGCGCCGCCGCGGCCTGGGTCGCAGCGGCCAGGCGAGCCGTCAGGTTGGCCAGGTCGGCGGTTTTGGCCGCAATTTCTTCGGAAGAGAGCAGGTTGACGAAGCCCAACTGAGCGCCCAAGGCATCCTCCGCTTTTTCCTCGGCAGTTTTGCGCTCAAAGGCCTGGCGCGAGAGCTGTTTGTAAATGGCCGTGCCGGTCATGCGCTCGAGCAGGCCCGCACGCTCATCATCTTTTGCGCGCAGAAACTCGGCAAAGCTGCCCTGTGCCAGTAGTACCGAGCGCGTAAACTGGTCGTAATCGAGCCCGGTGAGCAGCACGTTTTGCCGGATGCCTTGCGTGGCATTCTGGGCCAGTATTTTTCTGTCGGGCAGACTACAAACTTCAATGAGAGGCGTTTGCAGATTGCCGCCGCGCTTTTTATGCGCCCGCTGCAAGCTCCAGCGACTCAAAAAGCGGCCGGCCTCTACTTCGTACACTACTTCGGCCCAGCCCTCGCCCTCGCCGTGGCTAAGCAGCGCCTGCGAGCTGGCCTGGCGAGGAGTGCGGTTGTACAGCGCCAGCGTGATGGCATCGAGCAGCGTGGTTTTGCCCGCCCCGGTCGCCCCAGTGATAGCAAACAGCCCACACCCTTCGAGCGGGGCGGCCGTAAAATCAAGGCGATGCTCGCGGCTGCCGCGCAAGGAATTAAGGTTGCGGCAGGCAATGGAAATAATACGCACGGAAAGGCGGTAGAAATAGCGGAAAGTTAAAATTAGCCCTTACCGCCCTAAAAAAATCGATTTGCCTGCCGGCTATTGCGCTACTGCGTGGCCCCGCAGCAGCTCCGCAAACGTGTCCAGCAGTTCGGCGCGGGCCGCTGGCTCAAAGGCTGCGTAGGTCGAAGAATCCAGGAGCTGCTCAAACACCACCTGCGGCGTGAGCTCATCCAGGTGAGGGAGGGGAGGAGGGGGCGCCGGCGCGGTAGTGGGCTCGGGGACTTCGGCATCGCGCCAGGGGCGTGGGCCTGCCACCACCCGCAGCTGGCCCTGGGTGGCCAGCCAGGCTTCCCGCACCTGCTCCTGCACCTCGGCCCACGGCAGGCCGGGGCGCACCAGCACTTCGGCCCAGGCCTCGTAGGGGTAGCCGGCGTTGTCGTAGGCCGCAATGGCTGCCAGCACCTCGGCCAGGCTGCCGCGCAGGCGCAGCAGGCGGCGGGCGCAGGGCACCTCCAGCGCCTCAATGGTCGGGCAGCCCGGCCCCTCGCCAAAGGTGAGGAGCAGCACTTGCTGCGGATAGCTGGTTTCGGAAAAAGACAGCGGGACCGGGGCCCCCGAGTAGCGCACCCGCGCCTGCCCGCCCACCACTTGCGGCCGGTGCAAATGCCCCAGCGCCACGTAGTCGAACAGCGCCGGAAAGGCATCGGCCGTAATCTGCCCCAGGTTGCCAATGCTAAGCGGGCGCTCCGTTAGCTGGTCGTTGTCGGCGCAGCCCGCCGCGAAGAGGTGGCCAGTAGCCAGCACCGGCACGCCGGCCGCGTGCGAGGTGCGCAGGCACTCGGCTACCTGCTGGTAATGAGCCGCAATGCCCTCGCGCAAGCGGCCTTCGCGCTCCTGCGCCGTCTCCCCGGCTACCAGGTGGCGCACGTCGCCATCGCGCAGAAAAGGCACGGCGGCTACGAGCAGCCGGGGCGTGGCCGCCCCGTGGGGCAGGGCAAGGCACTGCTCGTCAAACGCATCGGGCGCGCCGCCTACCACGTGGACGCGCAAGCCCTTGAGCAAGCCCGCCGACGCGTTGAGCGTGGCGGCCGAGTCGTGGTTGCCGCCTACCACTACCACATCGTGGCAGGCCCCGCTGCGGCGTAAGTCGGCCAGAAAATCATAGTACAGCTGCCGGGCGGCGGCCGAAGGCGCTCCGGTATCAAAGATGTCGCCGGCTACGACCAGCACCTCGATTTGGTGCTCAGCGATGGTGCGTCCCAGCCACTCCAAAAAGCAGCGATGCTCGTCGAGGCGCTCGTGGCCATTTTGAAAACGCTGGCCCAGGTGCCAGTCGGCGGTGTGCAGTACGCGCATTAAATCAGTTCAGGAATACGCTCAAATTTACGCCGGGCAGCGAAAGTGCTGAAACGGAACTTAGTGGCCTTGTTTGTGCTAAAATCAGAGTATAAAACAGGCTTTGTGCTGTGGTAGACCAAATCACGGGTTTTGGCCAACGCATTTCAACGCACTGCCACCGCCTCGCTGCACGCCACAAACGCCCGCGCCTGCGGATACGCCACCCGAATGAGCCCGTCGTTCAGCCGCACGCCAATCTTTCCCACCCGAAACCGGGCGTAGGAGCGCCGCGCCACGGGCTGAAAAAAGTAGTTGTCGTAGAAAAAGACCTTGCCGCCGCACTGCCGGATGTACAGCAAATCGAAGGCGTAGTACAGCGGCCAGTCGGTTTTACGGACCACGTAAAATGGTGACGCGCCCGCCGCCTGGTGCCGAAACGTGATGCCCGGCCGCCCCTGCCGCAGCGCCCGCCGCACCTCGGGGTGCTGCAGCAGCGGCCCGGCCGCAAAGCGCAGCGTGTCGCCGCTGCCGGCGCGGTAGTGGCCCAGCAACTCGGCCGCCTGCGGGTAGGCCACGCGGCCGCCCAGCCATAAGCCATCGTAGAGCAGGCGCAGGCCGAGGTGGTCGGCCGGGGTGCTGCGGCCGGCCAGGGCGCGGCGCTCCACGCCGTTGAGCCAGCGCTGAGTGAGGCCAAAGTCGCCAGTGCCCCACACGGCCAGCGCCCCGGCAAGGAGCAGCAGCAGCAGCCCAAAACCCAGGAAGCGGAGCGGTTTGCGGAAGCGAGCCATGGGTAGCAGCGTATGAAATTTAGAAAAGCACGTCCTGCCTGGGCGTTGCAACCGAATTATTCGAGCGGCGGAGATGGTCGTGACGCCGGGCAGCGCGTAAAAGTAAGCGGCGCGGGCTTTCGGTCCGCGAGCGAGTAAGCGGCCCTGCGCGCGAACCCAAAACCCGTGCTGCGGCTTGCTTTCGGGTCTTTTACCATTTACTTCATTCTCACCATGAAAACCCATTATTTGCTCGGATTAGCCCTGCTCGGGGCCGTCGCGTTTAGCCGCCCGGCGTTTGCCCAGGCCGACATTCCGACCGTCAGCACGGTGCCTAATGCCGCGGGCGTGCCCGCCATTCCGGCCGCCAGCATCCCCGGCCGGCCCGGCCGCAGCACCAATACCGTGCCCGCCGTAACGCCCGTGAACGGCACCCGGCCGGCCGGCATCACGGGTTCGCTGTACACTAATGGCCTGCCAGATAGAAATATAGATGGTGGCACCCAGCGCGCCGACCAGCCTCGCGTGGGCCAGGCCATGCCCGGTGCCCAGCCCACCAAGCGCCTGCACAAAGGCACCGTGCGCCTGCCCCGCCGCTAAAAGCAGTTGCGCGGACTTTGCAGTCCGCGTCCGTTCGGCTGCTCGCTAACGGACGCGGACTGCAAAGTCCGCGCAACTGTCTCTAGATAATCTGCTTGCCCGTCATAGCCTGCTTGATGGAAATGTCCATCACGCGCTCGGCGAAGGGTTTGGTCAGCTCGTCCAGCTCGTCCATGCGCTTGAGCAGCAAGTCGCGGTCGTTGCCAGCGAGGGCCTGGCGTAGCTCGTCGGTTTTGGCCTGGGTAGCCGTGATTTCGGCTGGCTCCAGGTGCTCAGCGTTTTTCTTCAAGAAGCGCTCGACCTGGTACAATAGCTGCTCGGCGGCGGTGCGCGCCTCGATGAGCAGGCGGGCGGCCACGTCCTGCTTGGCGTTGAGGAGCGAGTCCATCAGCATCTGCTCCACTTGGTCGTCGGTGAGGCCGTACTGGGGCTTGATGTCAACCTGCTGGCGGGTGTTCGAGCGCAGCTCCACGGCCTCCACGCGCAGGATGCCATCGGCGTTGAGAAAGAAATTAACATCGATTTTGGGTAGGCCGGCGGGCATAGCCGGGATGCCGCTGAGCACAAACTCGCCGAGCTTGCGGTTCTCGCCCACCAGGTCGCGCTCGCCCTGGTACACGCCGATTTTCAGATTCACCTGCCCATCTACGCTGGTCGTGTACTGCCGGCCGGCCTTGGTCGGAATCTTCGAGTTGCGCGGGATAATGGCGTCCATGAGCCCGCCCAGCGTTTCGATGCCCAGCGTGAGCGGCGTCACGTCGAGCAGCAGCACGTCGCGGCGGTTGCCGGCCAGGATGTCGGCCTGAATGGCCGCGCCCAGCGCCACTACTTCGTCGGGGTTGAGCGAGTTGTTGGCCGGCTGGCCAAAAAAGCGGCTCACCTCATTGTACACCAGCGGCACGCGGGTCGAGCCGCCCACCAGCAGTACGGCGTTGATGTCGGCAGCAGTCAATTTGGCATCGCCCAGCGCCTGGCGGCAGGCGGCGACGGTCCGCTCCACCAGCGGCCGAATAAGGTCGTTGAACTCGGCTTTGGTCAGCGTCACGACTTGAATTTGCTCGCCGTTGTCGATGAGCTGGGTCGTGAAATCGTCGTGCTGGCTGAGGTAGCGCTTGGCCATTTCGGCGGCCAGGCGCAGCTGCTGTTGCAGGGCCGGAATCTCGGCGTAGGCGGCGGGCAGGCTGAACTTCGACTGCCAGTGCTCGACCACGGCGCGGTCCAGGTCGTCGCCGCCCAGCCAGGTGTCGCCGTGCGTGCTCAACACCTCAAAGATGCCCTGGTGCAGGCGCAAAATGCTGATATCGAAGGTGCCGCCGCCGAGGTCGTACACGGCCACGGTCTTTTCCTCGTCGGGGTCCAGCCCGATGCCGTAGGCCAGCGCGGCGGCCGTGGGCTCGTTCACGATGCGTAGCACTTCCAGCCCAGCCAGGCGGCCGGCGTCGCGGGTGGCCTGGCGCTGCGAGTCATTAAAGTAGGCCGGCACCGTGATAACGGCGCGGCGCACGGGCGTTTTGAGGGCGTGCTCGGCGCGGTGGCGCAGCTCGCGCAGGATGTCGGCCGACAGCTCGATAGGCGAGTAGAAGCGCTCGCCCACGCGCACTTTCACCAGGCCCTCGGTGTCGTCGTCGATGACCTTGTAGCCCAGCTGCCCGGCGTGCTGGCCGAGGTCGCGGTAGCTTTTGCCCAGTAGCCTTTTTACTGAGTAAATCGTGTGGGCGGGGTCGGAAAGCAGGAAATCGCGGGCTTCATTGCCCACCAGCGGCGAGCTGCCATCGGCCGGAAAATGCACCACCGAGGGCACGATGGTGCCGCGCCCGAGGTCGTTGATGGCGGCCGGCTGGCGGGTTTCGGGATGCACGTAGGCCACGAGCGAGTTGGTGGTGCCCAGGTCGATGCCCACGATGAGCTCTTCCTGCTGAATGGCGCCGGTGGCGAGGTTGATGGCGACTTTTGCCATGAGAAATAGGGAGCAGGGCCGCAGCGGCGCGGCCGAAAAAAGAGTAACAGCGCCGACGCAAAATCGGCCCGCAAAAGTAGCCCTTATGTAGCTTGGACTACAAAGTTCAAGCTACCGCCGAAAGGCGCGCTATATTTGACCTATGCGGCAGTTGTTGGGCTTATTATGCAGTAGTAGCGTGAGCGCGCTACTCGCCTTCTCGGGCTGCCAGTCGGCGCAGTCGTCCAGCCCGTTGCCCCACCAGACACCCGTAGCCGGAGCGCCCCAAGCGCCCGCGCCCATCGTGCCCGATTCGCTGCGCCTCACGCCGGTGCCGGCCGTGGCCGAGGTGCCCGATACCTTGCGCCAAGCCATCGCGCGGCTCCGCGCCGACCTCGGCCCCGCGGCCGCTGAGCTGCGCCCCGAGGTGCTGGCGCAGGCCTGCGTGGGCTACCTCACCCTGCACCCCACGGGCCGCATCGAGCAGGGCGGCCGGCTGGCCGTGGCCGACATGGACCTGCCCAACACCACCGAGCGCCTCTGGGTAATCGACCTGGCGCAGCGCAAGGTGCTGCACCGCAGCCGGGTAGCCCACGGCCGGGGCTCGGGCCACCTGCGCGCCCGGCGTTTCTCGAACGCCGAGAAATCGGCCTGCACCTCGCTGGGCTTCTACCGCACTTCGGGCACCTACGGCGGCCTGCACGGCTACTCGCGCCGCCTTGCGGGCCTTGATAAAGGCCAGAATGCGAATGCCTTCGACCGCTACGTGGTGCTGCACGCCGCCGACTACGCCGGCCCCGCCTATGTGCGCCAGCACGGGCACCTGGGCTATAGCCGGGGCTGCCCGGCCTTGCCCCCCGCACAGTATAAGCAGATTATCAGTGCCCTGCCGGCCGGCAGCCTGCTGCTGCTGAGCGGGCCGGGGCTGGCCTCGCGCTGGCTTGATGGGGCGGCGGCCGGGCGGCGCTTTGCCCGGCGCGGCTGGCGCTAGGGGAGGGGAATCTTTTTGGATTCTTTCGGGTTGATAGCTGACCTCGGAGCAACCTGTTTCGTATATTGCTTTAAGTTTAGGCAGTGAGCCGGGCGGTAGCGGCCGTCTCCTGTAATGTTTCGCTAGCTTAAGAAGTTATGAAATCGCATCACCCCCATCATACCAGTGTAGTGCAGCGCCAGCGGAGCGCCCGTAAGTCGCAGCGCCTCATGCGGCGCGTGCTGCCTTTCGTAGCGTCGCTGTTTTTGGCTACGCCGCTGGCGGGTCCGGTGGCGCGCTCGCTGGCTAACGGCCACGCGCCCAAATACAAAAGCAACGTGAGCATGGTGCCGCTGTCGCGCCTCGAAAGCACCGCCCACGACCTGTACACCAGCCTCGGGGCCGAGCAGCAGGGCCTGCGCTTTGAGGTGTTTCAGAAAGCGCTCACCGGCTACCTCAACCTCAAGCAGGCCGGCCACTTGGCCGAAAACCAGGACCGCCTGACGGTAGTTGACTTTGACCTGCCTTCGACCGAAAAGCGCCTGTGGGTGCTCGATTTATCGGAGCATAAGGTGCTCTACCACACGCTGGTAGCCCACGGCCACAATTCGGGCGAAAACGAAGCCAGTAGCTTCTCGAACACCAACGAGAGCAACATGAGCAGCCTGGGTTTCTACGTAACCGGCCACGAGTACGAAGGCAAGCACGGCCACTCGCTGCGCCTGCAAGGCTTGGACGAGGGCTTCAATACCAACGCTCTGGCCCGCTCGGTAGTAATGCACGGGGCCGACTACGTGAGCGAAGCTTTTATCAAGCAAAATGGCCGCCTGGGCCGTAGCCTCGGCTGCCCCGCCCTGCCGCTCGATTCTTATTCGCAGATAATCGATGCGGTGAAAGGCGGTAGCTGCTTGTTCCTCAATAAGTCGAACGCTGGCTACGCTTCAAAATACCTCGACCCGGAAGCCGCGCTTACGGCGCTGACTATCAACAGCCCGGCGAAGGTTAAGATTAAGCTTAAATCGGCCCGCAGCTAACGCTTGCTGCCCCGCTAAAAGCGCCCGCTACCCTCCGTAGCGGGCGCTTTTGCGTGCTAAGCAACCAGAGTGGCGGGCGGGTTTCGGGCTGGTTTAACACCTGGCCGGCCCCCAACTGCCGGCGGCTAGCCCAAGATAGCTGGCGCGGCACCGGGATTTATACGACCTTTGCCCCCGACGCTCTCCCCATAGCTACCCCTGCGCGCGTGAGCTGGCGCCGGTAGCGGTCCGCTTCATCCCTTCACCTTCCGAACTATGCTTATCGCCACCGCCGCACCGTCGGCCGCGGCCGCCTCTCCGTATGCGGCCGTGTTTATTGATTTTGAGAACGTTTATTATTTTCTCAAAAACCACTACCTCGACCCGCAAGACCCCCACGACTACGCCCTCGACCTGGTGCGCGCCCTGCGCGATACGCTCAAGCGCGAACTAGGCCTCGACTCGCTGGTGCTCTACGCCTACGCCGACTTCGACAAGCTGCCCAGTGGCCCGCAGGGCCCACTCTACCTCATGGGCGTGGACACGCGCAACGTGCTCGGCACCGACCACAAAAACGCCGCCGATATGCAGCTCTGCATCGACGCGCTGGAGGTGCTCTACACCCGGCCCGACATCGGCACCTTCGTGCTGGTGGCCGGCGACCGCGACTATATCCCTGTATTGCAGCACCTGCGCCGCCAGGCGCGGCAGGTGAAGGTGGTGGGCTTCCGCGAAAGCGTATCGGGCGACCTGCTGCTGATGCTGGGCCAGGAACACTACCTTGATGCCCGCCAGCTGCTGCCCGCCGAGCGCCTCCAGACCCTCGAAGACCACCGCGCCAGCCGCATCCGGCTCGGCGAAGAAAAGCGCCGCCTGCGCGAGCAAGGGCTGGCTGGCGTGCAAAGCGCCGCCGCCCGCCAGGCCGCCCAGGATGCCGCCGCCCTCGCCGCCCAGGCCGAGCTGCCACCCGCCGAAGCCACGGATTCTGCCGCCGCTACTCACCCGGCCGAGCCGATAGCCGCCGAGCCCGCCGTAGCCTATGGGCGCCTGGCCAGCCAGCCAGCCGAGCCAGCGGGCACCGAAGCAGCTTTTGCCCCCATCCGCCGCATCACCAGCCCCAACGAGCGCCGCTGCCTCGAATTTTTGATGGAGCAGATTCAGCGCTACGCCGCTGGCCAGCCGGGTACGCCCGAAATCTGGGCCAGCCCCTTCCTGCGCCGCCTCACCGATGTGCTGCCCGAACTGCCCGACTGGGAGCGCCGCCAACTCATCAACCACCTGCGCGACTCGGGGGCGCTGCGCCTCGAAAAGCGGGAGGGCGAGCCGCACCCGTTCTCCGTTATTATCGTCAACTACCAGCACCCCGACGTGCGGGAGCTAAACCCCGGCGAGGCCACGCCAGAGTAATGGCCACCAAACCAAAAGGCGAGCATTTGCTCGCCTTTTGGTTTGGTGGGTTCGATGAAAGTTAGTTAGCGCCGCCGCTGGTGGTGGCGGTCGGGGTTTTAGTGCCGCACGACCCTTTCGGCTGTGGGTCGTTTTTCTTATCGTGGTCGAAGCACGAGGTGAGCGCGAAGCTGGTGGCTACTGCCAGCAGCAGCAGGCGCAGGGAGGTAGAAAGTGTGGGCATGGGTCGCGAAAAAAGAGGGTGGACTAGACCAGGCAGCGCCCCGGCGGTCAGGCCGAGGAATATCCTGCCCAAAAGATACAGTATTTCCCTAACTTTCACTATGTCAGCCGACCAAATACCAGTAGTAATCGACTACTGGCTTAGCTCGAACAGCGGCAGGGGCCGCAGGTGGGCGTAGTTGCCGCCCATTTTGGCTAGCTCGGCCTGGTGCAGCCGCAAGTAGGCATTGTAGGCCTTGGCCCTGGTATCGTAGCGGGCGCGGTAGCCCAGGATGTCGGCATCGGCCTTCATGATGTGCTCAACGCGGTCGCGAATCGGCTCGGTCGGCGCGTTGCCGTCGGGCGCGGCCAGTTGCAGCAGCGGCTTGAGCACCGAGTCCTGGGCCGCGTCGTAGTGGTCGATGAGCGCCGACGAGGCCATGCTCTGGCGGTCGTAGCGCAGGGGCTTGAGGCGGGCGGCCTGCGCGGTGAGGGCGCGCACCCGGGCCGCGTCGAGGCGGGGCTGCTTTTTGAGGTCTTGCAGCAGGGCGCGTACATCGGCCAGCTTTTGGTCGTCGCTGCCCATCATGCGCTGCCAGTTCACATCGGCCGAGTCGCGCAGAATGTCAAACTGCGCCCGCACCTCGGTCGACGAGGCGGGGTTGACAGCGGCGGCGGTGGTATCGGTGGCAGTTTTGGCGGTGTCGGGCTTGCACATGGGCAGCACGGCCAGGGTCAGGCAGCTGAAGAGAAGAAGCGCTTTCATAGAAAACCAAACGAAAAACGGGCGCATTTAATGCGCGCTCGGGTGGCCAAATTACAACTGCGGGCAGCGGGTAGGGCGCAGCCGCGCGAACTTTGTGCCGCGCGGCGCGCTTGACCATAGCCGGCCCCAACCCGCCGCGAAGTACACCTGAAAGCGAGCAAAGCGAAAGCTCGCGCTATATTTTCCCGATTTTATGTCCGATTTAACGCCTCTTTCCCAGCTCGGCGAGTTTGGCCTCATTCGCCGCTTGCAGCAGGCTATCACCCTCACGCAGCCCAGCACCGTGCTCGGCATCGGCGACGATGCCGCCATTTTGGCCCCGCCCGCCGGGCAGGAAGTCGTGGTCACGACCGACCTGCTGGTCGAAGGCGTGCACTTCGACTTGTCGTTCTCGCCGCTCAAGCATTTAGGCTTCAAAGCCGTGGCCGTCAACGTCTCCGACGTAGCCGCCATGATGGCCAC
>JAKONR010000389.1 GCA_022701825.1 Hymenobacteraceae bacterium
GCACGTGCTCTTCGGCCTGGCCGAAAGGGGCCTGGTGAAACAGCCGCACCGCCCGCTGGGCAAAGGCCTCGTCCGTGACCTGGCCGGTGAGCGCCACCGGGCCGGTAGTAGCCGTGTAGTCGAGCTGGAGCGACTGGGCCAGCGGCGCGTAGGGGGCGTTTGGGACGTCCGGCGTTGGGGTGGTTTTCGAAGCGATGGCCGCCGTAAGCAAGCGAGCGTAGTCGCGGTGGCCCAGCTCCTGCTGAAGCTCGATGGTCAGCAGCCGCTCATTGGAAGCTGGCGTGGCCCCGTCCACCAGGTCGCGCAGCGGCGAAGGTATTATAAAGTCGTTGCCTAGGCGGTCGTACTGCCCAAACCCGCTGGTCAGCATGCGCGCCACCTGTGGCGCGGCAGCCGCACTGGAGTTGTCCACGAACTCCAGGCCCTGGGTGAAGCTGCTGAACAGTGGCACCGACTTCGGGCCGACGTTCAGCCGCTGGTTGCGCACCGTCACGGTGGCTTTCAGGTCAGCCTCTTTCAGGTTATAGGGCTGATAATACGTATCCCAGGCGGCAGGCTTACCCAGCCAGTTCGGCACGGTCACTTTCAGGCTGGTAAGGGCCTTGCCCGCCGCCTCGGGGCAGTCGACGTACAGGCGCGAGCCCGCCGTGGGCACCGCCCCGAAAGCCAGAAACGGCTTGTCGGGGTTCACGGGCCCCAGGTCGTTTTCCAGCTTCAGCGCCTGGTGCAGGCCGGTTACGGTCACCTCAATGCTCACCGCGTCCAGCGCCAGGTCGCGCAGCAGCTGGTAGTCCTCGGTGTCGGCCAGCAGCACGCGCAGCACGGGGGCGGTGGTTACGTAGCCGCCGTCGAGGCGGGTGGCGTCGTAGCCCACTACCGCCTGCTTTTCGCTGGCGGGCAGCGTCACGCTAAACTCGTACTCGTTGGTTGTGCTACGGCGCACCAGCCGCGGCTGCGCCGCGGGCTCCAGCCAGGCGGTAGCCCCGCTCAGCTGCACGTGCAGCTGCGGGTTGCGGGGCAGCTTCAGGGCGCGCTGGGCCGTGAGGGTTACCGTGATGCGGCGGGTGCCCTCGGCCAGCAGCAGCACCGGCGAGGCCAGCGCAAAGCCCAGGTTGGCAATGGGCCAGGCCCGGGTGGCCGCCGCGCCCCCAAACGCACTCCAGCTCGGGTCGTTGTCGGGCAGGGGGGCCGCTACCCCATCGGCCGTGGCCGGGTCGGGCGCAAAATAGACCGGCTTATCCTCCTCCAGGTACAGGGCCCGGAGGTGAGCAAGTCCGGCCCGGTTCAGCACCCGCTCGGCGGCGGCCCGGTAGCGCAGCGGGGTTTCCGCCTCGTCAGCATCGGCCTCAAACTCGGTGCCGGCGGGCAGTACCTGCTCGGCCACGTTGCGGGCCAGCTCGAAGGTGAGGTGCACCTGGTCGGCCACGGCGGGGCGGCCATCCAGGCGCAGCACCTCGCGGTAGTAATAGTCGAGGTGGCGCTGTGTAAAGGCGTTGAGCTGCTCCTGCGCCCACCCAAACAGCTTGAGAAAAGCCAGGAACAACGCCAGGTGGGGCGGGTTGTCGCTGCGGGCTTCCAGGTCGGCGCGCGACTGCCCGGCGGGCAGCTGCATCAGGCTGGCCCAGGTGGGCAGGGTGGTGCTGCCGGCGGGCGGCGCGGCGGCGGGGCCATCGAGCGGGTAAAACCGCAGGCCCACCTTCTGGGCGTAGCTGGCGGCGAAGGCCAGCAAGTCGTCGCCCGTGCGCTCGTCGAGCTGCACGTGGGTGGGGTCGAGGGCCGGGAGCTGGCGTTGGGACTGGCTCAGGCCGTCGCGGCGCAGCGGGTGTGGGTCAGAGCAGGTCGACATGAGCAGGGTAGCGAAGCAAGGGGAGGGTGAAAAAAATGAAAGCGGGGCGGGGCTCAGGCCCCCAGGGCCGAGTCCCCGGCCGCCAGGCTCAGGTCAGAGCCTTCCTGCAAGTAGAAGGGATACACGTAGTTGTAGCGCGAGTTGGTGTTGCGCACCTGGTAGGCCAGGTCCAGCAGCAGCAGGCCGGGCTGGTCGTCGGGCTGGGTGGCCGTCACGCCGAGCAGCTCGATGCGGGGCTCATGGTAGAGCACCGCCGTCTGGATGAGGTGCTGCACGCGCGTTTCGGTGGCTGCATTCAGCGGCTCGAAGAGCAGCGTGGTCAGGTCGCAGCCAAAATCGGGGGCCAGGATGCGCTCGCCGAGGCGGGTGCTGAGCAGGATGCACAGGCTCTGCTCGATGTCGGTGAGGCCCACCACCAGCTGCACCCCGCCCGGCGAGCGGCTGCCCACGGTAGCGCCCGTGGCCGGCGAGGGTAGCTCAAAGCTGGGCGGAAAGCTCCAGCCCTGGCCTAAGTAGCTGTCTTCGAGAGGCATGAAATAGTAGCTGAAAAAAGTTGAGAAAAGCCGGCGCTAGCCGATGAGAACCGTGGGCAGGCCCGCCACCACCCGGCCGCCGTGGGCCGTGGCATCGCCCAGGCGGGCGGCCGGGGCCCCGGCCAGCAGCACCGTGGCCGAGCCCACCGCGATGGTATCGGGCGGCCCCGTACACACGGCGTGGTCGCCGACGCGGGCGGCGGGCTGCCCCCCAATCAGGACCGTGGGGGCCCCGGGGCCGTTGATGGGGCCGCCCACGTGGGGCGTATTGCCCGTGAGCATGGGGCACACGTGCATGTCGGTGAGGCGGGCGGCGGGCTGACCCATACGCGGTAAGAAATGAGTATTATTATTTGAAATCCAGTTGATTGGCGGGAAGAAATTCAGGCGGCCGGGCCTCAGTTAATCATCACGGTGGCGCCCTTGAGCACGGCCGTGGCGCTGCTGCTCAGCTCTACCCCGCCCGCGCCCGTAGCCTTGAGCTGGGCCTGGGCATCCAGGCCCACGTTTTGGGCGCTGAGCTTGGCATCGGTGGTAGCCTTGAGGGTGATGGCCTTGCTGCTTTCGAGGCTGATGCCCTCCTGGCCGAGCACTATTTTGTTGCCGTGCTGGTCTTGCAGCGTAATGCCCTTGGCCTCGTCGTCGAGCTTGAGCAGGTTGCCGCCGGGGGTGGTCAGGGTCAGGGTTTTCTTCTCGTCGTCGAACACCAGCTGGAGCTTGCTGCGCGACACGTAGCCCTTGAGGGGGTTGGCGTCGGCCGTTTTGAAGGGCGGCGGCACGGGGTGGCGGCTGCCGTGCAGCGCGCCCAGCACCACGGCCTGGCGAGGGTCGTCGTGCAGAAAGCCCACCACTACCTCGTCGCCCACCTCGGGGCGGAAGAAGAAGCCGCGCTCCTTGCCCGCGTCCACGCTCAGCAGGCGGGCCCGGGTGCCATCGGCGGCGGGGTCTACCAGCGGCAGGCGCACCAAAATGCGCTCTTCGCCGGCGGGGTCGCCGGCCAGCGCCGTCACCACGCCCAGCTGCAAGCCCCGCAGGCCGGGCACCAGGCCGCCGGCAGGCGGCGGGCTCACCTCAGCCGGGCCGGGGCCGCCGGGCAGGCGGGCGGCCAGCGCGCGCGGGTCAAGGCCGACCTGGGCGTCGGTCACCCACGCGCCCTGCTCGATGCGATGGCTTACGCCGGTCACGTAGGCCAGGCCGCTGAAGCGCTTGCCCAGGCCATCGAGGCGCAGCGTGGTACCGGGCTTCACGGCGGCGTTGCCGTAGAACTGCACCCGGCCCCGCACCTTGGCCAGCCGGTGGCGGGCCAGGGTGGCATTGGCCCAGGCTTGCAGCTCGTCGGCGGGCAGCGTGCCATCGTAGCGCAGCACGGGGGCGGCCCCGTGCACCGCGCCCAGCTCGCGGCTGCTCAGGTTGCCGAGGGCGTTGCGCACTTCCTCGGTAGCCATGGCGGTGGCCGGGGCCCCCTTGGCGGGGTCCCAGGCGGTGGCGCTGAGGCCGGCCACTTGGTCGCGGGCATCTACCTCGGCATCGAAGCTCAGCACGGTGGCCCCATAGAGGAGCTTCACGGCCGGCACCTGGCCGAGCTCGGGCTTGGCCAGGGTCAGGCGGCCGTCGCTCACGAAGGCCAGCTGCCCGTTGGCCGCCGCCCGCAGCAGCAGAAAGTCCCAGTCGGTGGCATCGTACTGCACCAGTTCGGGGTGCGTGACGCTGGTAGCGCCGGCCTGCACCGCCAGGCCGCCGTAGCGGCCCACGATGGCCCGGGCTATCTGGCTGTCGGTTTGCTTGGTGTAGTAGCGGCGCTGCGGAGCCAGGGTGGTTTTCACGAAGGCATCCTTGCAGGTCACCGTGAGGCGGGGCTGGCCGCCGGGACGGCCCTCGATGGCCTGCTTCATCACCAGGCCCTTGAAGAGCACGCGCTCGGCCCGGCCCATGTAGCCGGCCGAAATCTCGACCCGGCTGCCGGGGGCAAACAACGATTTATCGCTGAGCTTGAACTCCGAGGTGGTGGGGTCGCCGTCGCTGAACACGAGGTGGGCCGTGGGGATGCGGTTGGCCTCCTTTTGCACCCGCACGCTCAGGGGCAGGGTTTCGCGCGAGAGGGCCAGGCCGTTGACCTTGATGGTGAAAATGGGCAGGCTGCGCGGGCCGTCGATGTCGGGAATGCGGGAAGCAAGGGCCATGAGAAGCAGGGCAAAAAGGGCGGTAAAAGGCCGGAGTAAAATCAGGCCGCAGCGGCCTCGGTATCGGTGGGCACGAGCGGCGGAAACGCCACCTGCTGGCCCACCCGCAGGCGGCGAAAATTGACGAGCTGGTTGGCCTCGGCTACCTTGCTGTAGAGGGTGGCATCGCCGTACACCTGCTCGCAGAGCAGCGGCAGCGTGTCGCCGGCCTGCACGGTGCGGATGTGGGTGAGGTCGGCCGAGAGCGCGTTGGACAGGCGCGTGAGCAGCGAGTCGGCTACCACTTCCTTGAACGCTACCCGGGCCGTGGCCCGCAGCGGCACACCCTCGGGGCTGAACAGTTTGTACACCAGGCTCAAGCTTTCGAGCTGGCCCTGAAACAGGAGCGAGCCCCATTGCAGCAGCACGAACGGCGAGCGGTGGCTGCCGCCGAAGTAGTCGTAGACCGTCTTCTTGAAGAGCTTAATCTGGGCCGGCACGCTGGCGGCCTTGGCCTGCGAGGCCGGCGCGTCGCCGATGGCCCCGGTACCGTCGAAAATGATTTCGAAGCTGAGCCGGCGGGGGTTCATCCCGATATAGATTTCCTGTTTCCCATCGCTGCCCGAGGGCTGCTCTTTGTTGAGGTCGATGGTGTGGTCGAGGCTGTAGCTTTCGGGATTTACTTGGGCCGTGAAGGCAAAGAAAGTAGGCTTTAGAAACTTGTCGTCCCGAAAGCCCACCATCTTCATTTTGAGCAGTGCGCCGCGCATAAGCAAGAGAGAAAAAAAGGCGGGAGAAAAAACAGGGGCCCGGCCCTAGCGCTCGGCCTGCTCGCGCAGCACGGCCAGCACCTGGGCCACGCAGCTTTGCACGAGGCGCTGGGTTTGCGGGCGGGTCAGCACCAGGGCCGCGTCGGCGGCCGGGGTGTCGGCGTCGGCGGCCGCTAGGGCCGGCGCGTCCACGGTGGCGGTGATAACCAGTTCTTTGATGACGACGGGCATGGCCGAAAAAGGGGAAAAGCGAGGGGTAGGCGCGGCGGGGCCGGGCTAGCTGCTCAGGGTGCGGGCGTAGCGGTACGACAGCGTCAGGGATTCGAGGGCCACGGCGTTTTGCTCGGCGTTGAAGGCACCTACGTCCCACTTTTTGGGGAGCGCGTGCACCACCTGCCAGGCCAGCAGGGGCTGGTGTTGGGCGTTGAGCAGGGTCACGACCAGGTTCAGGGGCTGAAAGCTGAAGTCGTCGAAGGCCGCCCGGGCCCAGCGGTACACGCCCGAGTTGGGCAGCAGCGCCCGCTTCAGCACGAGGTCGCCGGCCTGGGCGCGCACTGGCAGCTGGTGCGCGAAGCGGTTTTCACCGCCTTCGCGCACCGTTTCGTACTGCATCTCGGTGGTGAGACCGGCCACTTCCTGGAAGCGAACGTCTTGCACCGACTGGCCGCGCAACTCAAATGCTACCCGGAAGTGAAACCCCGGCGGCGGGTAAAGTAGCTGGCCATTCATCGCTTAGTCGCCGTTTTGGATGGTGAGCCCTTCATGCACCAGCTCGATGCTCTCGATGAGCACCTCGTTGGCGTCCGACTTGAGGTCGCCCGACTGCACCTTGTTGGGCCAGGCTTGCTTTACCTTCCACACCACCACCGGGTCGTGCTTGTCGTTGAGCAGGCTGATGACCACGTCGCGGCGCTCCACCGTGTTCATGGCCACCGTGTTCCACCATTTCTGGAAGTCGTTGTCGCCCTGGAAGGTGCCGCGCTTGAGCGTGATGTTGGAAAACTTCTGCAAGCCCGGCATCTTGATTTTGTGAAACTCGGGCGAAGCACCGTCGCGGTACTCGATTACGTCGGCTTCGACGTTGAGGCCGGTTACTTCGGTGAAGCTCACCTTGGAACCGCCCCACTCTACTTGAAAATGAAACTTGGGAATGGGATAATTTGCCATGATTGAAAAAGGCGGGAAAATTGAAATTTTTATAAGTTGAAGCTGCCCGGTGGCCCGCCGGGGCGGGTAGCGCCGGCACCCGCGCCGGGCCGGCTGGTGCAGCACGCGGCCACTTGGTATTGGCTGGGGTGCTTGCCAGGGGGGCGAGCCGGCCGGCTACGCCAGGGTCGCCGGCGCTACCCGCCCCGGCGGGCC
>JAKONR010000402.1 GCA_022701825.1 Hymenobacteraceae bacterium
CGCCCGCCCTGGCCGTGGTGCCCGCCGAGGCCCTGGCCCAGGCCCAGCAGCACCGCGCCACCACGCTGGCCCTGGCGCGGCGGCAGCTGCAAGCCGCCCGCGACGTGGCCTACGCCCGCGGCACCACCGGCTTTTTGGCTACCCTCACCGCCAACCTGGGCTACGTGAACCAGGCCCCGTACCTGCTCGATAGCTACCGCGCCCTGCAAAACCAGCAGCAGGTGGCGCTGGCCTTTTCCTTACCGCTCGTAGACTGGGGCCGCCGCCGCGCCACCATCCGCACCGCCGAGCTGGCCCGCGACCAAACCCAGGCCGCCGTGGCCCAAGACCAGCGCAGCTTCGAGCAAACCATCCTTACCCAGGCCGCCCAACTACCGGCCCTGACCGGGCAGGCCCGGCTGGCCGCCCGCGCCGATACGCTGGCCCAGCGCCGCTACGCCATCACCCGCGCCACTTACGAAATGGGCCGCCTCAGCCTTACCGATTTAACCCTGGCCTCGGCCGCCAAAGACCTGGCGCGGCGCAGCTACATCCTGGCGCTGCGGGCGGGCTGGGTCGGCTACTACCGGCTGCGCGGGCTCACGTTATTTGACTTTGAAACCGGGCAGCCGCTGGCGAGCGAGTAGCTGCTGTTCTGCGATTGTCATGCTGACGAAGGAAGCATCTTGGCTGCTTCGCCAGCTACCAACCACTCTGCCAAGATGCTTCCTTCGTCAGCATGACAGACGATTTTAACGCTCCTCATTATGCAGCCAACTTCCACCCCCGTCATTCGCCTCGCCAACGTCGAGAAGGTGTACCAAACCAAAACCATCGAAACCGTGGCCCTGAGCCAGGTCAACCTCACCATCAACCGGGGCGAATTTGTGTCGGTGATGGGGCCTAGCGGCTGCGGCAAATCGACCTTGCTCAGCCTCATGGGCCTGCTCGACGAGCCTAGCAGCGGCACCATTGAGATAGATGGCCGGCCCGTGACTTCTTACTCCGATAAGGAGCTGGCCGGGCTGCGCAACCACAAAATCGGCTTCGTTTTCCAGAGCTACCACCTCATCAACGACCTTTCGGTGCGCGACAACGTGGAGCTGCCGCTGCTCTACCGCCCCGGCGTGGGCGGCAGCGAGCGCCGCCGCCGCGCCCTGGCCGCGCTGGATAAAGTGGGCCTCAATGCCCGCACCGGCCACTTCCCGGCGCAGCTTTCGGGCGGGCAGCGGCAGCGCGTGGCCATAGCACGCGCCCTGGCCGGCGCGCCCGAAATCATCCTGGCCGACGAGCCCACCGGCAACCTCGACTCGGTGATGGGCGAGGAAATAATGGACCTGCTGCTGGGCCTGAATCGCGAGCAGGGCACCACCCTCGTGATGGTAACCCACGACGAGCAGCAGGCGCTGAAAACCCAGCGCCTCATCCGGTTTTTCGACGGCCGGCAGGTGGCGTGAAGGCCTGAAAAAACGGTCGTCATACAGAGCGCAGCGAAGTATCTCGCGTGGCGCAGTAACTCCTGGTATCAGCAACGAAGCGGACGAGGTGCTTCACTGCGCTCCGCATGACAGTCTTCTAAAACCCGAAAAATTATGCTTCTTTCCTACCTCAAACTCGCTTGGCGCGGCTGGCAGCGGCGCAAGTTTTTCACCGCTATCAGTCTGTTTGGTATCAGCTTTACCCTGATGATGCTGGTGGTGGTGTACGCCCTGTTTGACCACGCCGTGGGGGCGCGCGCACCCGAGCGGCGCACCGACCGGCTACTGTTCATCAACCGCATGGTGCTGCGGGCGCCACAGTCGCAAGGCGCTGGGGCGGCGGGCTACGATTTTTTGCAGCGCCATGTGCGCACCCTGCGCACGCCCGAGGCCGTGTCGGTGACGGAAGCGTACCCTACCAACGTGGCGCTGTACGTGGGCCAGCAGGTGCTAAAAGCCGACCGGCGCTACACCGACGCCAACTTTTGGCGGGTGCTGGATTTTGACTTCGTGGCTGGCCGGCCCTACAGCGCCACCGAGGTGCGCGATGCGGCCCACGTGCTCGTACTCAACGAAACCTTGGCGCGCCGCAGCTTTGGCACGGCGGCAGCGGCCGTGGGCCGGCAGGTGCAGTTTGAAGGAAATCCTTACCGGATAACGGGCGTGGTGGCAGATGTGCCTACTTCGCGCGAACTGACCTACGCCGAGTGCTACGTACCCATCACAACTACTACCGACAATTTGCGTGGCACTAGCCACCTGGGTGGCTACCAGGCCATCTTGTTGGCCCGGCGGCCGGCCGAGGTGCCGCTCGTTCAGGATGAATACCAGCAGGTGTTGCGCCGGGTGCCCTTGCCGCAACACTTCAAGGAAGCACAATCCTACGCCCGCACGCTGCTGGCACACTACATGGCCAGCGATAGCAATGACGCCGATGGCAGCGGCGACGCGGCTGCTTTTTGGCGCCAATGGCTAGGTCTTGGGCTGTTATTTATGCTGCTGCCGGCCCTCAACCTGGTCAATATCAACGTGAGCCGCACCCTGGAGCGCGCCGCCGAAATTGGGGTGCGCAAGGCCTTTGGGGCCACGGCCGGGCGGCTGGCCGGGCAGTTTCTGGTCGAGAATGTGCTGCTGACGCTGCTGGGCGGCGTGCTGGGTCTGGGGCTGGCCGCCGGCGTGCTGCGCCTGCTCAGCGCCAGCCAGTTTATTCCCTACGCCCACCTGGGCCTCAGCGCGCCGGTGTTTGGTGTGGGGCTGGGGCTGGCCCTCGTGTTTGGGCTGCTCTCGGGGGCCTACCCCGCCTACAAGATGTCGAAGCTACCCGCCAACCAAGCACTTAAAGGACGCATTACCGCATGATACGCCACATATTCACCCTGCTATGGAACCGCCGCCGGGCCAACGGCCTGCTGATTTTGGAAATATTTCTGGCCTACGTGGTGCTGTTTGCGGTAGGCACCATCGGCACCAGCCTGTGGAGCAACTACCGCCAGCCGCTGGGCTTTCGCTACGATAACGTGTGGGAAGTAGATTTTTCGAGCGGCACCCAGTCTAAAGCCGAGCGCTACGTCACGTTCGAACAGGTGCTGGCCCGGCTGCGCACCACGCCGGGCGTGCTGGCCGTGGCCCCCACCGCTAGCAACACGCCGTTTTCGTTCAACGACAGCCGCACCTCGATTGACGATGGCGCCCTGCGTGACATCAACTACTATTTCGTAGGCCCTGAACTGCGCGAGGTAGTGGGCCTTAAGCTGACGGCCGGGCGCTGGTTTGACCAGCGCGATGCTACGCCGGGGCCGCATGCGCCATTGGTTATCGATGAGCAACTGCAACGTGCCCTCTACCCCCGCGGCGAATCGGCCGTGGGCAAACTAGTGCCCCTGAACGGCCAGGCAAAGCAGCGCGTCATTGGGGTAGTGAGTGCCTACCGCACCGATGGCGAGCTCAAGGAGGTGCACGCCTCCATGTTCAGTCCCTTGATGCCCGCCGATAGCGCCACCCACGAAGTAAGGGTGCTGCTGGTGCGCGTGGCCCCCGGCAGTGGGGCGGCCCTCGAAAAGCGCCTGGCCGACGACATTCGCCGCATCGGGCCGGGCTGGACGAGCACCATTCGCACCCTGCCCGAGATGCACCGAAGCCAAATTAAGGTTGTGATAACAAGGCCACTGCTATTGAGCGTGATGAGCGTTTTCTTACTCATAAACGTGGCCCTGGGCCTCTTCGGGGTGCTGTGGCTGGCCATCAGCGCCCGGCGCGCCGAGCTGGGCGTGCGCCGGGCGCTGGGCGCGCCGGCCGGGGCCATTTCGCGGCTTATCGTGGGCGAAACGCTGGCCCTCACCACCTTCGGGCTGGTGCTGGGGCTGCTGGTGGCGGTGCAGTTTCCGCTGCTGGGGGTCTGGGGCGAGCGCACCAGCGTGTACCTCACGGCCATGGCCCTGGCTACTGGGGCGCTCTACCTGCTGGCGATTATTTGTGCCCTCTACCCCGGCCGGCTGGCGGCGGGCATTCAGCCCGCCGTGGCGCTACGCGAGGAGTAAATGGCCAGCCGGCAAGGCAGCGAGTGGGCAGCTTTAAAGGCGGTGTTTGGGCGCCTTGGGCAACCCTCTTGCCCGCTGCCGCATCTAGCTGCATAACCGATTGCCCGCTGGCGTAAATTTTATGCCTTCTCGTGTAACGAACGCCCACCCGGCCTGGTAACCGAGCCAAACCACCCAAAAAAGCGCCCTTTCACTCTGTCTTCTTTTCGTCATGAAAAACCTGCTCCTCCCCGCCCTGTTCGGCCTTGCTGCCCTCACCAGCGCCCACGCCCAAAGCACTCAGGCGCGCGCCGTGCCCGCCTTCACCGCCATCAACGTGGGCACCGGCATCGAGCTGGCCCTCACGGCCGGCCACAGCCAGCGCGTGGAAGTGAGCGCCACCACCGACGCCTACCGCGACCGCATCGAAACCACCGTGAAGGACGGCGTGCTGACGCTGCGCTACCGCAACGACGACGACCGCAACCGCCGCGACGACCGCACCAATAAGCGCCTGCGCGTGGCCGTCACGGCCGACGAGCTCACGGCCCTCACGGCGGGCAGCGGCTCATCGGTGCGCACCACCGGCGACTTCGACGCCGCCACCTTCCGGCTCGATGTCTCGTCGGGTGCCAGTGTAGAGGCTGACCTCGCCACCACTACCCTCACCGTGCGCCAAAGCAGCGGTAGCTCGGCCACCCTGCGCGGGCGCGCCACCAGCCTCGACGTGCAAAGCAGCAGCGGCGCCAGCCTCGACGCCCCCAAGCTTCAGGCCGACCACGCCCGGGCCGAAGCCAGCAGCGGTAGCTCCATCGTGATAGCCGTGAAAGACGACCTCGTGGCCCAGGCCAGCAGCGGCGGCAGCATCAGCTATAAGGGCTCGCCGCAGCTTACCAAGCGCACCAGCAGCGGCGGCAGTGTCAGCAATCACTGATTAGCACGGATTTTAGCGGATTTCACGGATTTTGTGGACGGTGCGGTGGGCTTGTTTTAGTGTTGTTTAAAGCAGTGACTACCATTTTCGTAGACGGCGCAGCCGGGTGAGGGTGGCTTCGGATGAAGCGGATAGCTTAGCTTCGCTTTATACTGCTGGATACGCGCTTTAACAACCTCACGAAAGAAATAATTGGCTGCGCGATGTGTGTGCATCGCGAGCTGGGAAGTGGCTTTCCAGAAGTAATCTATCAGCGCGGTCTGGCAGTGGGGCTAACCAGGTCGGGCATTATGTTTCAAGGCGAAGTAAGCCTGCCAGTATTCTATAAAGACCAGGTGATTGGGTCGAGAAGAGCGGAATTTTTGGTTGAAAGCCAGGTCTGTAGTGGAGCTTAAAGCAGTAGGTGAGCTAACCGGAGCGCACCATGCGCAAGTCATTAACTACCTAAAGGCGTACCGCTTGGAAGTAGCGCTGCTTATCAATTTTGGCGAGGCCAGTCTAAAATTCAAACGCCTGTTGCACAATCCCGCGCATCTCACCTGACGCATTCTAGCTTCAGAACCCGCAAGTGAAGCATTACGGCTACTATCATGCGCCATCCCACTCCAACCGGTAAGCCCGCCGAATGCGTCGTTTACAAAAGCTACAAAATCCGCCATTCCTACAAACCCGCAAAGCCCGCGTAGATACGTGCCGTCCACAAAATCCGTGAAATCCGCTAAAATCCGCGCCAATCAGTGGTCCTTATAGTCGATGACGACCTGGCCGTGCGCGTGTCGCTCCAGCTGCTGCTCAAGCAGGCCGGCTACGCCACTGCCGCCGTGCCCGGCCCCGCCGAGGCGCTGGCCGCCGTGCGGGCCGAGCTACCCGCGTTGGTGCTGCTCGATATGAACTTCACGGCCACTACTACCGGGGCCGATGGCCTGGCCCTGCTGGCCGAGCTAAAGGCGCTGGCCCCGCAGGTGCCCGTGGTGTTGCTCACGGGCTGGGGCAGCATCGGGCTGGCGGTAGCGGGCATGAAGGCG
>JAKONR010000418.1 GCA_022701825.1 Hymenobacteraceae bacterium
TGGCCGCCTGGGGCTTGGTCGCCCGCACGTATTGGAACTGGTTCATACTTTCTGGCCTCCCTGCTTCACGTCCTGAATGGCGGCCACGATGTTGGCGTAGGCCCCGCAGCGGCAGATATTGCCGCTCATGTACTCCCGTATTTCGCCTTCCGAGCCGGCGCAGCCTTCGCGCACGCAGGCCACGGCGCTCATTATCTGGCCCGGCGTGCAGTAGCCGCACTGAAAGCCGTCGTGCTTCACGAAGGCGGCCTGCATGGGGTGCAGCTTGTCGCCGTCGGCCAAGCCCTCGATGGTCGTGATTTCCTGGCCCTCGTGCATCACCGCGAAGCTCAGACAGCTGTTTACACGCTGGCCATCGACGTGCACCGTACAGGCGCCGCACTGGCCGTAGTCGCAGCCTTTTTTGGTGCCGGTGAGGTGTAATTGCTCGCGCAGCAGGTCGAGCAGCGTGGTGCGCGGCTCCACGCTCAGCTTGTGCTTGGTACCGTTTACTTTAAGGGTCAGCGGAATTTTTTCGAAGGCCTCGGCCACGCGGTCGTCGAGGCGGGCGGCGGCGGCGTCTACCACCGGGCCGGGCACCAGGGCCAGGGCTGTGAGCAGCGACGACTGCTTGAGAAACGTGCGCCGCGAATCGTCGTGCGGGGCCGGGGTATCCGGCGCGGGGTTCTGGGCCATAATTAGTAGAAATAAGAAAAAGAAAGGCAGGTACCGCTGGGCGGACGTTGAGGCTGTTGGGGTTTCTAAAATTTCCAGTACACCGCTCTGCTAAGATATTCCGTCATACTGAGCGGAGCGCAGTCGAAGCATCTCTATCGGTGAACAAACTTCTAGCGTAAGCAGAGAAGCGGTAGAGATGCTTCGACTGCGCTGCGCTCAGCATGACGGCTTATTCACAATCCACGCAACCATCGCGCAACCCAGGCGGGTAGCGTACCTGAAAAAGCATTTGCGCGGCCAGATTGTTTACCTGGACGCGGGCGCAGGTAGCGGCCCCTCAGCAAGTTATTTATTTTACATTCAAGATGAAAATCGGAATCATTGGCGCCGGCCACATCGGTAGCGCCCTCGCCGGGCGGTTCACCAGCCTCGGCCACTCGGTCCAGATTGCTAACTCGCGCGGCCCCGAAACGCTGCAAGACGTGGCCCAAAAAACCGGCGCCACGCCCGTAACGGCCCAGGAAGCCGCCCACTACGGCGACATCGTAGTCGTCACCATCCCGCTGAAAAGCATCCCCGACCTGCCCAAAGACTTGTTTGCGGGCGTGCCCGCCAGCGTGCCGGTTATCGACACCAGCAACTACTACCCGCAGCTGCGCGATGGCCAAATCGCGGAGCTGGAAACCGGCGACCTCACCGAAAGCGAGTGGGTGCAGCAGCACCTGGGCCGCCCGGTAGTGAAGGTGTTCAACAACATCCATTCCGAGCGCCTCGCCAATGCCGGCAAGCCCGCCGGCGACCCCGCCCGCTTTGGTCTGCCCGTGGCCGGCGACGATGCTGCCGCCAAGCAACAGGTAATGAAGCTAGTAGAAGAGCTGGGCTTCGACGCCGTGGACGATGGCAGCATACATGAGTCGTGGCGGCAGCAGCCGGGCTCGCCCGTGTACGGCACCGACCTGCCCGCCGACAAGCTGCGGCAGCAGCTCGCCGACCTCGGCACCGAACGCACCGAGGCGCAGCACCAGCAGTTTATGGCCAACCACGCCGAACTAGAAAAGAAAATGATAGCGCAGTACGGCTCGCAGCGCGACTAGCCAGCATCAAGCTTCGGGTTGAGGTCGTAGCGCGCACTTTGTGCTTCGCGTCCGCTGGCGAGCAGCCAGACGGACACGAAGCACAAAGTGCGCGCTATAGCTTTTTCTGAAATACGCCTACTCAACCTTTTGGCCCCGCACCTTTGCGAACTGATTTTACCGCAACCCTCCTACCCCATGTCCTCTGCTGAACTACCCGCCACAAAAATCCTGACTTTTTTATCGGAGGCCGCTAAAATCGGTCGCCCGGCCGCGCCGCAACCGTTTACCAAAGCCGAAATTCTAGCTTTTCCGGAGGTAAAGCAGTGGCTGGCCAAAGGTTATGCGCTGGACAGCTTCGAGAACAAGCTCTCGCCCAAAGACCCCAGCCAGGTTATTTTGCTGGTGCTACTAGTTCGCAATTAACCCGTAGTTAACGCACCGGGCCCGGAACTGCCGCGGTTTGGGCCGAACTTTGTGGCCGTGAAGCCGCCGCTTGGGCTGAGCTTCGCGTTGTTAGCATGCCCCAGACTACCCGTTTTTCTTTCCCGGCCGTGCCGGCCGTGTTGCTTTCCATCGTCAGCGTGCAGGGCGGGGCGGCCATTGCCAAAGGGCTTTTTCCGGTGTTGGGGGCGGCGGGCACTACCAGCCTGCGCATCGGGCTGTCGGCGCTGGTGCTGCTGGCCGTAGTGCGGCCCCGACTGGGGCAGCTGCGGGCGGCGCAGTGGCGGGCGGTGGCGCCCTACGGCCTAGCGCTGGGCGGCATGAACTTCTTGTTTTACTGCGCACTATCCCGCATTCCGCTGGGGTTGGCCGTGACACTGGAATTTGTGGGGCCGCTAGGGCTGGCGCTGGCGGGCTCGCGGCGCTGGGCCGATGCCGCCTGGGTGCTGCTGGCGGCGGTGGGCATCGCCCTCATCGCGCCCTGGAGCGGCGCGGGCCTCGACTGGCTGGGGCTGGGCTTTGCGCTGGCGGCGGGCGCGTGCTGGGCGATTTACATTGTGCTGGGCCAGCGCACGGCCCAGGTGCTGCCGGGCACCGAGGCCGTGGCCGTGGGGATGCTGTTTGCCGCGCTGCCGGTGCTACCGTTTGGGCTGGCCAGTGGCAGTTGGCAGCTGCTCACGCTGCCGCTGCTGGGCCTGGGGGCGCTGCTGGCGCTGTTTTCCAGCGTCTTACCCTTTACCTTAGAAATGAAGGCCTTGCGGTCGCTACCCACCCGCACATTCAGCATTCTGATGAGTTTGGAGCCAGCGGCGGCGGCGCTCTCGGGCTGGCTGCTGCTGGGCGAGCGGCTGTCGGCGGGCCAGTGGGCGGCCGTGGGCTGCGTGGTGCTGGCCAGCGTGGGCACCACGCTCAGCAGCGCCGAGCCCGCCGCCCTGGTGGCGGGCGAGTAGACGGTCGGGCGGCCGGTTTTGCCGGGGCCGGAAAAGCAAAGCCCCGTTTCCAGGCTGGAAACGGGGCTTTTAGTGGTCATGTTAGGAATCGAACCTAAATCAAGAGCTTCGGAAACTCTCATACTATCCGTTGTACGACATGACCGGATGGGGCTGCAAAAGTAGCATAAAAAGCCGGGGGCGCCAAATTTAAGTCCACTTTTCTTTCCATCCGGCCGCCGGCAAGTAACCCTACACGCGAAAAGCCAGTTTAGCCCTTCATCCCCCGTTTTTCATTTTCCTGACATGGAAGCTACTAAAAAAACTCTTTACACGGCCGATGCTACGGCCATTGGCGGCCGCAGCGGCCACGTGCGCTCAACCACGGGCATCATCGACCTCGATATGTCGGTGCCCGAGGGCCTGGGTGGCAAAAAAGGCGCTACCAACCCCGAAGAACTGTTTGCCGCTGGCTACTCGTCGTGCTTTCAGCAAGCGCTGCTCGTTATCGCGCAGCGCGCCGGCGATAAGCTCGACCCGCAGACGGAAGTGAAGTGCTCAGTTTCGCTGTTTCAGGAAGGCGAAGGCTACGGCCTGAGTGCCATTCTGGACATTGACTTGAAGTCATTTGACCGCGACAAAACCATTGAAATGGTGCGGCAGGCGCATAAAATCTGCCCCTACTCGGTAGGCACCCGCGGCAACATGGAAGTGGAGCTGAAAGTACAGGGCGAAGCCATCCCGGTAGCGCCCGAGGAGAATGCTGGCGTAGCCGAAAAAGGCGATGCCGTAGCGGCCTAATGAGTGCAGAGTAAGCTTTAGCTTACCAGAGCATAGAAAAGCCCCGCTGATTATACGTCAGCGGGGCTTTTCTATGCTCTGGTAAGCTAAAGCTTACCCTACGGGCACTACTCGGCCAGTACTTCTTTCACGCGGGCGGCGGCGTCTTTCAGCAGAGTGGCTGATTTTACTTTCAAGCCGCTCTCGTCGATAATGCGGGCGCCTTCTTCGGCGTTGGTGCCTTGCAGGCGCACGATGATGGGCACGCGGATATCCCCGATTTTCTTGTAGGCCTCTACCACGCCGTTGGCGACGCGGTCGCAGCGCACGATGCCGCCGAAGATGTTGATGAGGATGGCCTTCACGTTCGGGTCCTTCAGGATGATGCGGAAGCCGGCCTCCACCGTCTGGGCGTTGGCTCCACCGCCTACGTCGAGGAAGTTGGCGGGCT
>JAKONR010000459.1 GCA_022701825.1 Hymenobacteraceae bacterium
AGCCCGAGGAGCCCGTCGCTACCGTTTTCAACCGCCTCAGTGGCACACCCGCCGACTACGGCATTGCCTTCGGCCAAGCTGATATGCTGGGCGCGGTGGCCATGCACGATGCCGGCTTTCGGGGCGAAGGCATGCAGATTGCCGTATTCGACGCGGGCTTTCCGGGCGTGAACACGACCGCGCCGTTTGCCGCGCTTTTCACTGATAATCGGGTAGCGAGCACGTTCAACTTCGTGGATAAAACCACCAGCGTGTACCTGCGCGACGGCCACGGCACCAACTGCCTCTCCACGCTGGCGGCCAACCAGCCGGGCACCTTCATCGGCACCGCGCCCAAGGCTACGTACCGCCTGTGCATCACGGAAGATACCAATTCGGAGAATCCCATTGAGGAAGCCAATTGGCTGCTGGCGGCCGAGTACGCCGACTCGTGCGGGGTCGATGTCATCAGCTCGTCGCTGGGCTACACTACCTTCGACAATGCGGCCCTGAACCACACCTACGCCGACATGAACGGCCGCAACACCATCGCCGCCAAGGCCGCTACCGTGGCGGCGCGGGTGGGGATGCTGGTGGTGAACGCGGCCGGCAACGACGGTAACGCCGCCTGGCGCTACATCGGCGCGCCCGCCGATGCCGACTCTATCATCAGCGTAGCGGCCGTGTCGGCGGCCCTTACCCGCACCAGTTTCAGCTCCTACGGCCCCTCGGCCGATGGGCGCACCAAGCCCGATTTGGCCGCGCAGGGTGGCTCGGCGGCCATTATCTCGACCAGCGGCTCGCCGGCGCGCGGCAACGGGACTTCCTTTGCCTGCCCTATTTTGGCGGGCATGGCGGCGGGTTTTTGGCAGGCCAATCCGGGGCTCACGGCCCAGCAGGTTATTCGCTACCTCAAGCAGTCGGCCACGCAGGCCAACGCCCCGGATAACAGCCTGGGCTGGGGCATCCCCGATTTTCCTAAGGCCAATGCGCTGGCCAATCCGTTTGTGCCGCTCGCCGACCTCAGCCTCTACCCCAATCCGCTCGCCGACGACCAGGACCTGCGCCTGAACGTGCCCACCGACCTGCGCAACCTGGCGCTGACGGTGCGGGTGTACGATATGCGCGGGGCGCTCGTGGCTGAGCAGCAGCTTACTGCGCCCTCCGCTACGGCCGTGCTGGCGGCGGGGCGGCTGCGGCCGGGCCTCTACCTGTGCCGGGTGCAGTGGGGCGATGGGGAGGCGCGCACGCTGCGCTTTGCCCGGCAGTAGAGCACTCGCCGACTTTTAGGCCGCGAGTGCTAGATGCTAGCTGTATACACTCGCGGCTTGAAAGTCCGCGCTACATTCTCTTCAGGCCGGAACCGTAGTTGCGCCCTGACAGTATATTAGCCTAGCCGCTCGGTTGCCAGTAGCGGAAAGTTGAACCCACACGCCCCCGCCCGGGGTTATCTTTGCACTATGGAAGTTGGATGCTACACCCTGGCCGAGGCCACCGCGGCCGCGCCTTTTCTCGACTATGCCGTGTGCCTCGACGACTCGGCCCGACCCGCTAACCACCAGGGCGACTGGCCGGTAGAAGGCCGCGTGTACCCCGTGCGCGTGGTTGAAAGCCGCCTCGAAGGCATTCCGCTGGTGCACGTGCTCACCTTCATGGGCGATGCGCCGTACTACAACGCCTTCGCCCCGCACCGGTTTCAGATTACGCACCGGCTGTATTTAAACTAATCGCAAAAGCGCCCCAACCTACTTGGTTGGGGCGCTTTTGGTGTACAGCTTTTGTAAAGTCATGCTGCGCGCAGCGCAACATGACAGTCGTTTTGTTACTCGCGCACCGGCGTGTTCCAGCCGCCGCCCAGGGCGCGGTACAGGGCCACGGCTTGCAGCAGCTGCGTGCGGCGCAGCTCGGCCAGGCTCAGCTCGGCGTCGAGCACGCTGCGCTGGGCGGTAATTATCTCCAGGTAAGTGGCGTAGCCGGTGTATTGCAGGTCGGTGGCGATGTCTACGGCGCGGCGTAGGGTTACTACCTCCTGGCGGCGCAGGGTTACGGCGCTGTCGTAGTTGGCCACGCCGCGCAGGGTGTTGGTGACTTCGCGCACGCTGGTTTGCAGGGCTTGCTGGTAGGCGTAGTAGCTTTCGAGGCTGGCGGCGGTAGCGCGGTTGCGGTCGGCGCGCAGCGCCCGGCGGTTGAGGATGGGCGCGGTGAGGCCACCCAAAAGGCCGGCTACCACCGAGCTAGGCTGGAAGAGCAGCGACGACCGAAAGGCATTGACCCCGGCATACGGCGTGAGCGTGAGGGCCGGCAAAAATGCGGCGCGGGCAGCGTAGAGGTCAGCCCCGTTGGCCGTTAGCGCTAGCTCGGCCTGGCGCACATCGGGGCGGCGCAGTACCAGGCGGGCGGGCACGCCGGCCAGCAGGCGCGCGGGCACCTGCACTTCGGCCAGCTCGGTGGGCCGGGCTATGCGGCGCGGGTAGCGGCCCATGAGCTGGTTGAGCTGGGTTTCGGTTTCGGTGATGCGCTGCTTGGTTTCGAAGGCCAGGCTGCGCGTGCGTAGTACCTGCGCCCTGAACTGCTGCACGGCTAGCTCGGTGGCGCGGCCGGCGAGCTTTTGCACCTTGGTAATCTCGTAGGCGCGCTCTTGCAGCACGAGGTTGCGCTGCAAGGTAGCTAGCTGGTTATCATAGGTTAAGAGCTCATAATAATTATTCGCCACCTCCGCGATAATGCTCGTCACGACCAACTGCCGGCCCTGCTCCGAGGCCAAAAGGCGGCCCTGTGCGGCATTGCGCAAGCTGCGCAGGCGGCCCCACAAATCGACTTCCCAGGTGCTGCGCAAGCCCAGGAAATAGTCGGGCGTGAAACCCGTCGGGATGGCCAGGTTGCCGTCGATATTCTGCGACAGGTTGGTGTCGTAGTTGCCCACGCCATTGAGCGTGTAGCGCCCGTAGCGGTCGAAGCCCGCCGTGGCCGTGGCATTGACGGTGGGCAGCAGCGCGGCGCGGCGCTCCAGCACGTTGGCGCGGGCCTGCTCCACGCGCTGGCTGGCCTGGCGGATATCCAGGTTTTGCTGCAACGCCGTATCGATGAGGCCGATAAGCGTTTGGTCGGCGAAGAACTTATTCCACGGCAAGTCGCCGATGCTGGTGCTGTCGGTGGGCGCGGGCGGGCCGTAGGAGGTCGGCAGCGGGGGGGCGGCGGGGTAGGAGCGGGGGTTGGCGAGCTGGCAGGCGCTGAACAGGAAAACGCCTGTTGCTACCGCTAAGGCTCGCTGGGCGTAGAACCCCACCCCCGGCCCGGCCTCTGCGGGAGAGGGGAGCCTGACGACTCTTTGACGATTGAAAACAGAAGCAGAAAACTTAGCTAAAGACATCAGAAGTGGTAATTCAAATTCAGTAATCGTCTGGCTCCCCTCTCCCGGAGGATTCCGCGCATTAAACGGAGAAGGGTCGGCGGTGGAGCCGGCTCACGCCCAGCGAGCCTACGCGTGAGCCGGCTCCGGCTCTTCCTCTTTCACTTCTTCCGTGGCTGGTTCTTCCTCCTCTTTTTTCTCTTTCGGCATCAGGCCCGCAAAAATGACGTAGAGCCCCGGCACCAAAAGCAGCCCAAAGGTGGTGCCCACCAGCATGCCGCCCGCCGCCGCCGTACCGATGCTGCGGTTGCCCAGCGCGCCCGCGCCGTGCGCGATTACCAGCGGCATCAGGCCCAGGATGAAGGCGAACGAGGTCATCAAAATCGGCCGCAGGCGCGAGAGCGTGCCCTCGATAACGGCGTCGAACACGGAGGCCCCGGCGCGCCGCCGCTGCTCGGCCACCTCGATGACGAGGATGGCGTTTTTGCCCAGTAGGCCGATGAGCATCACCAGCGCCACCTGGGCGTAGATGTTGTTTTCGAGCCCCAGAATTTTCAGGAACAGGAAGGCCCCAAAAATGCCCGTGGGCAGGCTCAGCAGCACTGGCAGCGGCAGCAAAAAGCTCTCGTACTGCGCCGCCAAAATCAGGTATACGAACACGATAACCAGCGCGAAAATGTAGATGGCCTGGTTGCCCGATAGCACCTGCTCGCGGGTCATGCCGCTCCACTCGAAGCTGTAGCCCTTGGGCAACACCTTCTTAGCGGTTTCCTCGATGGTCTTAATTACGTCGCCGGTGCTGTGGCCGGGCGCGGCATCGCTGCTCACCATGGCCGAGGTGTACATGTTGTAGCGCGTGAGCTGGTCGGGGCCATACACGCGCTCCAGCCGCACGAAGGTGGAGTAGGGCACCAGCTCGCCGCGGTTGTTTTTTACGTACAGTTTCAGCAGGTCTTCGGGATTGGCGCGGTACTCGGGGCCGGCCTGCACCATCACCTTGTAGAGCTGCCCGAAGCGAATGAAATTGGAGGCGTAGTAGCTGCCAATCAGCGTTTGCAGGGTGCTCATGGCCGCGTCCACGGTCACGCCTTTCTTGGCGGCCTGCTCCTGGTCTACGTGGATGAGGTACTGCGGAAAATTGGCGTCGTAGTTGGTGAAGGCCGAGCTGATGGCGGGCGACTTATCAAGGGCCAAAATGAAGTCTTTGGTGACATCGGCCGTGCGCTGCAAGTTGCCGGTGCCCGACTTGTCGAGCACGCGCAGCTCCACGCCGCTGGCGTTGCCGAAGCCCGGCACGGCGGGCGGCGGGAAGAATTCGATGGTGGCGTCGGAGATTCCTTTCGTCTTCTCGCGCAACTCCGCAATTAGCTCATCCACCGACTGTTCGCGGCCCTCCCAGGCGGCCAGGTTTATCATGCCCATGCCGTAGGTCGAGCCCGCCACGTCGTTGAGCAGGCTGTAGCCAGCCAGCGTCGAAACCGATTCCACGGGCTTGAGCTTGGCCGCTACTTTTTGGATTTGGTCGAGTACTTCTTCGGTACGCTCCACGGTAGCGCCGGCGGGCGTAGTCACGTTCACGTAAATCATGCCTTGGTCTTCGGTCGGGATGAAGCCGGCGGGCAGAATCTGACTCGTGCCATAAGCCAGCCCGATGAAGACCAACAGGGCCACCAGGGTAATGACGCGGCGGTGGGCCACCACGTTCAGCACCCGCTTGTAGCCGTTGGCCAGGTTGTCGTAGCGGGCATTAAACCAATTGAAAAACCGCCCCAGCAAGCCCGGCTTTTTGCTTTCATCCACGGGCTTGAGCAGCAGCGAGCACAGGGCCGGCGTGAGCGTGAGCGCGTTCACGGCCGAAATCAAAATGGCCGACGCCAGCGTGAGCGAAAACTGCCGGTAGAACACGCCCACCGGCCCGCTTAGGAACGACGTGGGCACAAATACCGCTGTCATTACCAGCGTAATAGCCACGATAGCGCCGCTGATTTCGTGCATGGCCGCAAACGTGGCCTCGCGGGGCGCCAGGTGCTCGTGGTGCATCTTGGCGTGCACGGCCTCGACCACCACGATGGCGTCATCGACCACGATGCCGATGGCCAGCACCAGCGCAAAGAGCGTGAGCAGGTTGATGCTAAAGCCCAAAAGGCTCATAATGAACAATGTGCCGATGAGCGCCACCGGCACTGCCAAGGCCGGAATGAGCGTGGAGCGGAAATCCTGTAAAAACAGAAACACCACGATGAACACCAGCACGAAGGCCTCCATCAAGGTTTTGAGCACTTCGTGGATACTGGCGTCGAGGAAACGCGATACGTCGTAGGCGATGCTGTACGTCATGCCGGGCGGGAAGCTCGTGGCTTTCAGCTCGGCCATGCGGGCCTTCACGCCCGCGATAACCTCGCTGGCGTTGGAGCCAGGGCGCTGCTTGAGCATGATGGCCGCCGAGGGCCGGCCGTCCTCCTTCGATACCATGCCGTAGGTGAGCGAGCCAAACTCGATGTCGGCTACCTCCTTGAGCTTCAGCACCGAGCCGTCGGGGTTGGCGCGCAGCACGATGTTGCGGTACTGCTCGGGCTCGAACATTTTGCCGGTGT
>JAKONR010000460.1 GCA_022701825.1 Hymenobacteraceae bacterium
GGGGTGGCGGTAGGTGCCCATGAGGCGGCGGCTGGTGGCGGCGATGAGCACCACGGCCAGCGCGATGGGCAGTATCAGTCCATTGATGGCCCCGGCAAAAACCAGTAGCTGCGTCGGCTTGCCCACAAGCACGAAGATGCTGGTGGATAAGATAATAAATACCGAAATGCACACCGGCTCGTAGCGTGCGAACACCGGGTGAAAGGTCTTAAAAAACGACACCGACGTGTAGGCCGCGCCCACCACCGACGAGATGGCCGCGCTCCACAGAATGACGCCGAACACCCGGAAGCCGACCTCGCCGGCCGCGGCCCGGAATACGCCCGCCGCCGGGTTGTCCTTATCCAATACCGCGCCGTGGGTGAGCACGCCCACGATGGCCAAAAACAGCACAAACCGCATGATGGTCGAAATGACGATGCCGCTCACGGCGCTGCGGTTGACTTCGGCCACGCTGCTGGGGCCTTTGATGCCCGCATCGAGCAGCCGGTGCGCTCCCGAAAACGTGATATAGCCGCCCACCGTGCCGCCCACGATGGTGACGATGGCCGCCGCGCTCAGCCGGGCCGGCAGCAGCGTGTGGTGCAATGCCTCGGCCAGGGGCGGGTGCGCGCTGATGGCGATACCCAGGGTCAGTAAAATCTTGACGGTGCCCAAAACCTTGGTGAAGCCGTCGAGCATCTTGCCCACCTCCTGCACCCAAAACAGCACCAGCGCCACCGCGCAGCTAATCACCGCGCCCTGCTCAAACGACAGGCCCGTGAGCACGTTCAGGCCCAGCCCGCAGCCCGCGATGTTGCCGATATTGAAGGCAAAGCCACCCAGGATAACCAGCGCCGCCAGCGCGTAGCCGAGGCCCGGTAGCAGCTTATTGGCCAAGTCCTGCGCCCGCAACTCGCTCACCGTGAGAATGCGCCAGGTATTGAGCTGCGCGCCCACATCGAGCACTACCGACACCAGAATGACGAACCCAAAGCTGGTGAGCAACTGCTGGGTAAAAACGGTTGTTTGCGTGAGAAAGCCCGGCCCGATAGACGAATTGGCCATCAAAAACGCGGCCCCCAGGCTGGCCCCGCCAAACCACCTTGCCTTGAACTGCTTCATCGGGTGAAGGCCGGGCGGGCCAGGGTTACGCCCGCCGCGCGCAGCGCCTGGCTGAGCTGCTGGGCAAACTCCAGGGCGTGCGCACCGTCGCCGTGCAGGCATACGGTATCGGCTTGGATGGCGATTTCTGAGCCCTGCTGGGTGCGGATGTGGCCCTCCTGCACCATGCGCAGCACTTGCGTAATAGCCGCCTCGGCGCTGGTAATCAGCGCGTCGGGCTGGCGGCGGGGCGTGAGCGTGCCGTTGGCCTGGTAGGTGCGGTCGGCAAAAACCTCGTGGGCGGTGCGCAGGCCGAGGCGCTCGCCGGCCTTGGTCAGCTCGGAGCCGGCCAGGCCGTAGAGCACCAGCTCGGGTTGCACCTTATACGCGGCCTCGGCAATGGCCTGGGCCAGCGCGGCATTGGTGGCGGCCATGTTGTAGAGCGCGCCGTGGGGCTTGAGGTGGTGCAGCGCGCCGCCCTCGGCCCGCGCCACGGCGTGCAGCGCGCCGAGCTGGTACACGGTCATTTCAAACGCTTCATCGGCCGAAATATCCAGATTGCGCCGCCCAAAACCCGCCAAATCGGGCAGGCCCGGATGCGCGCCGATGGCCACGCCGTGCCGCAGCGCCAGGCGCACGGTCTGGCGCATCACGGCCGGGTCGCCGGCGTGGAAGCCGCAGGCGATGTTGGCCGAGGTGAGGTAGGGCATCAGGGCGGCGTCGTGGCCCAGGGTCCAGGCGCCGAAGCTTTCGCCCATGTCGCAGTTCAGGTCAACGGTAGGGGTTGGGGTCATGCAAGGAGTTTAAGAAAAATAGCCCGCCGCAGTGCCCGCAGCCGGCGTTCCTGCGCAAGGTACAGCCCCTGCGCCTCGGCCAGTGATACTTCCTGAAACCGCAGCGCCTGCCCCGGCCGCGCCTGTGCCAGCGTCCCAAAATCGGCCGTGATAACCTGGGCCAGCCGGGGGTAGCCGCCCGTAGTTTGGGCATCGGCCAGCAGCGCGATAGGCTGGCCGCCCGGCGGCACCTGCACCGTGCCGAAGGTCACGGCGCTCGACAGTAGCTCGGCGTCGGTTTTGCGCCGTAGTTCCGGCCCGCGCAGGCGGTAGCCCATGCGGTCGGCGGCAGGCGTGATGATGAATGGCTCGCGCCAAAAAGCCTGCTGGCTGGCCCCGGCGAACTGCTCGTATTCCGGCCCCCGCACCGCCCGAATAATCGGCTGTGGGCGCGGCACCCGGCACAAGCCGGGGCTGGGCGTCCAGCGGGCGGCGGCCCAGCCGGGAGCAGCGCAACCAGTAGCCAAAGACGCGGCAACTACTGCCTGCCGCAGTTGCTGCCCCGCCGCCGTGGGCGCGCCTACCGGCAGCTCGTCGCCCGCCCGCAGCGCGCGGCCGTGCCAGCCGCCCAGGCCGGCGCGCAGGTAGGTGCTGCGGCTGCCCAGCACTGGCGGCACGGCCAGGCCGCCCGCCACGGCCAGGTAGGCGCGGCAGCCCGCCCGTGCCGCCCCAAACGCCAGCACCGTGCCCGCCCGCACGGCCACCGGCCGGTGCATGGGCGCAGGCTGGCCATCAAGGGTGGGCGAGAGGTCGGCCCCGGTGAGAGCGATGAGGTGGCCGACCTCGAAGCGCAGGGTGGGGCCCAAGAGCGTGATTTCGAGGCCGGCCGCGCATTCATCGTTACCCACCAGCAGGTTGGCTGCGCGCAGGGCCACGGCATCGAGCGCGCCGCTCACGACGATACCCAAGTGCTGGTAGGCCGGCCGGCCCAGGTCTTGCACGGTGGTGAGTAGGCCGGGGCGAAGGATGCTAATACGCACGGGCCAGGCGCTGAAATTCGGCTTCGCCGATGGGTACGAAGCGCAGGTGCTGCCCGGCGTGCAGCAGCGCGGGCGGGTCGGCAGCGGGGTCAAACAAGCGGCGCGGCGTGCGGCCAATCAATTGCCAGCCGCCCGGCGTGGGCAGCGAATAAATACCCGTTTGCGCGCCCGCGATGCCTACCGCCCCGGCCGGCACCAGCGGCCGGGGCTCGGCCCGGCGCGGGGTAGCCAGGCGCGCATCCAGGCCGCCCAGGTAGGGAAAGCCGGGCGCGAAACCTATCATGTGCACCAGGTAGGTGGGGGCCGCGTGGCGGGCGATAACCTCGGCCGGCGCGAGGCCCGTGTGGCGGGCCACGGCCGCCAAGTCGGGCCCCAGCTCGCCGCCGTAGCACACGGGAATTTCGACGGCGGCGAGGGTGGCGGCGGGTGGGGCGGCGGGCGCATCCAGCAGGCGCCGCAGCAAGAATTGGCAGACCCGCTCGTAGGGTTGGTACTGCCCCTGCTCGCTCAGCACCCACGGGTCGTAGTGCACGGTGAGGGTCGTGAAGGCGGGCACGCACGCGCGCAGCCCGGCGAAGGGCCGTTGCCGGAGGTGCGCGTCAAACGCCTGAATGGCCAGGTGCACGGCGGGGCTGATATGCTCGCCGAATTCCACTACCACGGCGGCGTCGCCCAGCGGAAATAGCCGTGCGGCCGACAGGCCGGCGCTGGCAACAACGGTTTCGGCCGGGCGCGACGACATAGTAGCCCAGGGTTTAGTTCACGTCGAGCAATTCAACCTCGAAGCGCAGCACGGCATTGGGCGGGATGTCGGAGCCCGCGCCGTCGGCGCCGTAGCCCAGGGCCGAGGGCAGCAGCAGCACGCCTTTTTCGCCCTTGTGCATGAGGGCGATGCCCTGGTCCCAGCCGGCAATCACCTTGCCCTCGCCCAGCACAAAGTCGAAGGGCTCGTTGCCGTGCTGGGCCGAGGCGTCGAACACGGTGCCGTCGAGCAATTGGCCGGTATAGCGCACCGACACCGTTTTGCCGGCCGCAGCGGGCGTGCCCGTGGGCACGGCCCTGGTGGGCACGTAGTACAGGCCCGAGGGCAGGCGCTGGGCGTTAGTTAGCTTGTGGTCAGCAATATATTTCTGAATGAGCGCCTCGTCGGCTTTGGTGTAGTCGACGTGGATGGCCGGAGTTTCGTTGACGCTGCCGCAGGCGGTCAGTAGCGCGCCCGGCGCGGCCAGCAGCAATGCCAGGGCCAGCTGGCGGGCCGAGGCCGAAAAGGAAATAGTCATGAATAGCTTTTTGGTAAAAGTAGCGACCCGGTGAGGTTGGGAGTGAGGTTGGCGGGGCGGCAAAGGGCGCGGGCTGTTGAGGCAGCCTCAGAAAGGCCGGCGGATGCCGCTAGCCTGGTGCCCAAAAATGCGGCAATACCGCCAGGTAAACTACTGCCCCCTGCACCAGCGTCAGCAGCAGCGTAATGCTCCAAAAGGCGGCTTTTCGGTTTTTGTGGCGCAGTAAAAAAATGGCCGCCCACGCGCCCGGCGCGGCCCCGGCCAGCGTGGCCAGGTGCAAGGTTTTTTCGGAGATGCGCCGCTGGCCCCGCTGCGCCTTGCGCTTGTCTAACGCAAACAGCGAGAAGCATAAGATATTGAGAAGCAAGAGGCTGGCTAGAAAGATTGCCATTGGTGCGGAAAAGAAGTGCTATGCCGGCGCAGGCACGGTAGTGGGCGCGGCCGGCTCGCCCCGCCGCTTGCGCCGGCCAAAAATATCGAGTATCAGCAGCGGCAGCAGCGTAAGCTCGGCCACCACGCCAAAAATCAGCGTGAGGCCGATGAGCAAGCCCACATAGAACGTGCCGTCGAATGACGAGAACAGCAGCGTGCAGAAGCCGCCGACCAAGATAAGCGAGGTGACGACCACGGCCTTGCCCGCCAGCAGGTAGGTGCGCCGCACCGCCTTAAAGAGGTCGGGCTCGTGCCCCATCGTGAGGCGTAGCTTGCTGATAAAGTGGATGGTATCATCAACCGCGATGCCGAAGGCAATAGTGAAGATGATGCTGGTGCTCACTTTCATGTTCACGCCGGCCAGGCCCATCACGCCGGCCACCACCAGGATGGGCAGCAGGTTGGGCACGAGCACTATCAACGTCATGCGCACCGACCGAAACAGCAGCAGCACGATAAGCGTGACCATCGCCACATCAATGGCCATTCCCTGTATCATGTTCAGGGTCAAGTTCTCGTTATTCTTGTCGATGAGGTTGGACGAGCCCGTGAGGCGCGTGCGCAATACCGTCGTGTCGAGCTGGGTGCGCAGGTAGTGGCGCAGGTTTGTGTTCAGCTCATCGGCCCGGATGCTGCCCACGTCGGCCATGCGGCCGGTGAGGCGGCCGGCCGAGCCATCGGGCAGGGCCAGGGCCCGAAACTCGGGCTTTTTGCGGAAGAGCCTGAGCCGGCTTTGCAGCTGGCGCAACTCGGTCGAGTCGGTGGGCAGGCGGTATTCGGCCAGCTCGCCGCCGTGCAGGGCCTTCCGCACCGACTTCACCAGCGTGGCCGGCGAAGCCTGAAATTGCAGGCCGTAAGTCGCCCGCAAATAGCCTTCGACCTGCTCAATCTCGCGCAGCACGGCCGGGTCGTAGATGGTGCGGCGGCCCACCGGCTTCAGCTCCAGCTCGAAGGGCCGCACGCCGGCAAAGTGGGTGTCAAAAAAGGCGAAATCCTTGTGCACCGGGTCATTCACCGACAAGTCGTCGAGCAAGGAAGAATTGATGCGTACCCGCGTGCTCAGCCCGATGCTGGCCACCAGCACCAGGGCCGCTACCACGTACACCAGCCGGCGCTGCCGCAGCACGGTGCCAAAAAGGCGGCCCAGCACGCCGTCCCAGTCGTGGCCGTGCTGGCGGGGCTCGCGCAGGGCGGGCTTGTTGAGCAGCACCAGCATGGCCGGCAGCAGTGTAAAACTCAGCACGAACGCCAGTAGCACCGCAATGCCCGTAAACAGCCCAAAATTGTGAATGGGCCGGATAGTGCTGGTCATCAGCGTAAAAAAGCCGATGCTGGTCGTCAGCGCCGACAGCCCCGAGCCAAAGCCCGATTCTTTAATGGTGATGCGCAGCGCGTCTTTTTTGCCCGCGCCATAGCCCAGCTCGCTCACGTAGCGGCTGATAATGTGGATGGTATCGGACATGCCCACCACGAAGAGCATCAGCGGCAGCAAGGCCGTCATCAGGTCGATGCTGATGCCGCAGGCGCCCATCACGCCCAGGCCCCACACTATCGCGCCCAGCACCACTACCAGCGGCAGCAGCACGCCCCACCACGTCCTGAACGTGAGCCAGAGCAGCCCCGTCACGAGCAGCACCGAGAGGCTCATAAATACCACCAGCTCCCATTGCAGCCGGTCCACAAACACCGACTGCGCCACCAGCCGGCCCGCGAAGTGCGCCCGCTCGGTGGGCAGGCCGGCCCGCGCCAGGCCCTGGCGCAGGGCCGCCAGCAACGAGTCGCCGGGCGGCTTTTTGAGGTCGGGCGTGAGCTGAAAGACCAGCGCCACGGCCCGCGCATCGCGGCTGAAGACGTTGCCCACCAACCCCGGCGTGCGGAAAATCAGGGTTGAGTCCTGGGCCCGGCTGGCCGGCACATCGGGGTGCAGGTAGGGCAGATTGTAGAAGCCAAAACCCTCCACCACGGGGTTGGTGAGCGTGGTGGGGGAGGTGACGCTGAGCACGTGCGGCAGCGTGCGCGCCTGCCGCGTGAGGCTATCGACCTGGGCCAGAAAGCGCGGCGCGAATACCGTTTGGCCGGCCGGGGCTTCGAGGCCCAGCAGCAGGTAATCGTTGTCGTTGCCGAAGCGCCGGGTGTAGCCCTGGTAGTAGTCCAGGTCGGGGTCGCCGGCGGGGTAGAAGTCGTTGAAATTGTAGTTGAAACGCAGCTGGCTGGCGTAGTAGCCGGCCAGCCCCGTGAGCAGGGCCAGCACCAGCAGCGTGAGGTGCGCAAGTCGGCGAA
>JAKONR010000463.1 GCA_022701825.1 Hymenobacteraceae bacterium
CCGTGGCCGTGCAGCCGCAGGAAGCCATAATTCACAAGGAATACCACCTCTGCTCGGCCGACCCCAACCTGGTGGGCATCGCCCACTGCCGCCCGGTGGGCTTCACCAACTACGACGTGGCCGACCAACTCGCCGACGTGGGCATGGAGGCCATTCACCCCAAAGCCTCGAAGCCGCTGGAAATCAACGCCATCGACCTGCGCATCAAAAATACCTTCGAGCCCGAGCACCCCGGCACGCTCATCACCCGCGACTACGTGGCCCCGAGCACGCACGTCGAGGTCATCACGGGCACCGAAAAAGTCGTCATTATCGATATCTACGACCCCTTGATGGTGGGCGAGCCGGGCTTCGATCTGCACCTGATGCAGGCCTTCTACGACTTCGGCGTGAGCTACATCTTCAAGGCCACCAGCGCCAACAGCATCTCGCTCGTTATCTGGCAAAAGGATTTGAAGCCGCAGCTGGTCGAGGTTTTAGAAGCCAACTACGAAAAAGTGACGGTTGAAGAAGCCGCCCTGGTTTGCCTCATTGGCTCCAACATCGACCGGGCGGGCCTGCTGGCGCAGGCGGCCGGCGCGCTGGCCGAGGCGGGCATCAGCATCAAGAGCGCGGGCTTTGCGCTGCGCAAGGTCAATATTCAGTTTGTGCTGGGCCGCGAAGACTACGAGCCGGCCATCATCGCCCTGAATAAGACGTTTGAGCTGACCTGATGCGCAGTAGGCTTGCACTTGCCAGCTGCCGAAAAAGCCGTCTTTGGGGGGCCGCTGGCAAGCGCAAGCTTACTACACAAAAAAAGCCCCGCAATGCGGGGTTTTTTTGTAGCAGAAAAACAAGGCTTACTTCCCACCCTTCTTCGCTTCGGCTACCAGTTCGTCGGCCATCTTGGCGTACTCCGTATTCGGCGGCGTCGAAGCCAGGGCCAGCTTTTTGGACTGCTCGGCGGCGGTTACCGCACCTTTATAGTCCTTCATTTTAAGGCGGATTTTGGCCTCTGTGTTCACGTTCCAAAACTTGGGCTCCGTGGCGTTGGCCTTCTGAATCCAGGCCAGCGCCTGCTTCGGGTCTTTGTTGTTGTCGTTGTAGTAGACCGCAGCGGCGGCCAGGTCGCCAGCGGCCGGCGTGGCATTTTTAATGACCTTCTCGTCAATCTGGGCCATTACTTTGGCGTCTACATCGGCCACGATTTTGAATTTCGCACCCGTCAGGCCCCACAAAATGTCTACGTTGGCCGTGGCGGGCGTCAGCTCGGCAAAGCTGATGGTGAAAGTTTCGACCTTGCTGGCCAGCTTATAAGGCTTGATGGTGAAGCGCGCCACGTCCTGGTCATCCTTAAAGCCATCAACGTCAGCGCCTTGCTTGAGGCTCTTATTGAGCACTACCGTCCACTCGGCCGCGCCCGGCACGGTGTACAGGCCGTACTCGCCAGCCGGCACCTTTTTGCCCTCAACCGTCACATCGTCCGAAAACTTGATGCTGGTAGTGGCATTGGCGCCCGTGCGCCAGCGCTTGCCGTAGGGTGCCAGCGGCGAGCCCGCCCCAAACACTTCGCGGTTTTTCAGCGATGGCCGCGAGTAGGTGATAGTAACATCGGTGAGGCCAACGCGCTGCGTAACAGTGCTTTTGGGGCTGGGCTGGGGCGTGGCAATCTGGGCCTGGGCCACCGGGGCCGCCAGCAGGGTAGCCACCACGGCCACGGGGGCCAGCAGGGGCATCAAAACATTCTTCATGCGGAAAAAAGGAAATTTGAAAGGCCAAAAATAACAAAACCCGCCGGGTCGGGCGGGTTTCGTCAGCAAATCGCGGCGGCCGATGCCGTCGGCGCGGGCCGGGCGCGGGCTATTTGAGGTGGGCTTTGGCCTGGGCCATTAGCTCATCGCTGCGGCGGGCATAGTCGGCCTTAGCGGTGGCCAAAGCCAGCTTTTTGGCTTCGGTAGCTGTGGCGTGGGCCCCCGCGTAGTCCTTGAGCTGCAAGCGGATGCGCGCCTCGGCATACAGGGTATGGTATTCGGGGTGCAGGGCGTTGGTTTCCTGCATCCAGGCTAGCGCCTGCTTCAAGTCCTTGTGTGAGTCGTTGTAGTAGGCGGCGGTGGCGGCTTCCTCGGCGGGCGCGCTCAGATTGCGCACCGTTTCGGCCGGCGCTTCGCCCGCGCCGCTGGTTGCGGGGCGAACGCTGGCTACTTCTTCCAGCGAGGCCGCTGCAAAAGCCGTGGTTTGGGCGCGGGCGGCGGGGGCGACCAGCAGCAGGGCCACGGCAGCAAATGCGGTGGTGAAAAAGCGCGTAGATTTTTGCATAACAGGAAGAAGTATTAAATCGACGCTGCCAAGCTAAAACGAAAAATTGGGTATAGCGCAGCCCAGCTTGCAGAAAGAATAAAGTTTATATTCTGTCTTCTTTGAGGCTAAAACGTTGAGGCCAAGAGGTTAATTAGAAATAGAAATAGTGCTAAAAACCACGGGGTCGTTTGGCTAGCACCTGCTAGCCAAACGACCCCGTTGAATGCTTGCCTTTCGTGGGCGAGCGCCTACTTAATCTGGGTAAAGCCGCAGTACGCATGCAGCGCGGCCGGCAGGTTGATGCCCTCCGCTGTCTGGTTATTCTCCAAGAGCGCGGCCACGATGCGGGGCAGTGCCAGGGCCGAGCCGTTGAGCGTGTGCAGCAGCTGGGTTTTGCCGCCCTCGGCGCGGTAGCGGCACTTGAGGCGGTTGGCCTGAAAAGTTTCAAAATTGGATACCGACGATACCTCCAGCCAGCGGCCCTGGGCGGCGCTCCACACCTCCAGGTCGTAGGTGAGGGCCGAGGTGAAGCCCATATCGCCGCCGCAGAGGCGCAGCACGCGGTAGGGCAGCTCCAGTAGCTGCAGCAGCTTTTCGACGTGCGCCACCATCTGCGCGTGCGCGGTGTAAGAGTCTTCAGGCTGCGTTATCTGCACGATTTCGACCTTGTCGAACTGGTGCAGGCGGTTCAAGCCGCGCACATCGGCGCCCCAAGAGCCTGCTTCGCGGCGGAAGCAGGGCGTGTAGCCGGTGTTGCGCACGGGCAGCTTTTCGGGGGCAATAATCTCGTCGCGGTACAGGTTGGTAATCGGCACCTCCGAAGTCGGAATCAGGTACAGGTTATCGGCCGCGTCGTGGTACATTTGGCCTTCTTTATCAGGTAGTTGGCCGGTGCCGTAGCCGCTGGCCTCATTCACTAGGATGGGCGGTTGCACCTCGGTGTAGCCCGCGTCGCGGGCCTGGTCGAGAAAGAAGTTAACCAGTGCCCGCTGCAGGCGCGCGCCCTGCCCCTTATACACCGGAAAGCCCGCCCCGGTGATTTTAATGCCCAGGTCGAAGTCAATAATGTCGTACTTCTTAATCAGCTCCCAATGCGGCTGCGCGCCGGGAGGTAGCTCGGGTTTTTGGCCCACCTCGCGCACCACCTCGTTGTCGGCGGCCGAGCGGCCAGCGGGCACGCTCTCGTGCGGCACGTTGGGGAGCTTGTAGAGCAGCTCGGTTTGCTGCTGCTCAATGGCGGCCAGCTCGTCGGCGTGCGCTTTAATCTGCGTTTTTAGTGCGGTAGTACGGCTTTTCAGCGCCTCGGCCTCGGCTTTTTCGCCGCTTTTCATGAGGCTGCCAATGCGGCGGGCCAGGTCGTTGGCTTCGGCCTGGGCGGTGTCGTGCTGCGTTTGCAGGCTGCGGCGGCGCTGGTCGAGGTCGAGCACGGCCTGCACGTCGGCCTCGGCCGTTTTAAAATTACGCTTGGCCAAGCCCGCCAATACGCGCTCGGTTTGCTCTTTAAGGACAGAAAGTTGTAGCATAGTGGCGGCAAAGGTAGTTTTTATTGGGTGATGCAAAAGGGCGGCATTGGCTTAGGCCGTGCTGCCCGCTGCCTCACCTGATGCCCCCTTTCATTGTTCTCAAATTCCTATTCTCTCAAAACCGGTTGGCAGTTTGTGCGTAATACCTTAATATTGCAGCTGCAAGCTGGCCCACGGGGCCGGTAGGTGAGGCCCAGGCCTTGCTCATTGCGTTGCCGGACCGACATTTTTGCTTTTGGTGGAGCTGCCGGCCGCCTTTTTCAACTACCTCACCGTTTCCTGTTGTTGCCCGCCGCTTTGCTGGTTGTGTTGCGCATTGCTGCTTTTTGGAATTTGAACCGCGCTAACAGCGCCGGGCAAATTGCCAGCGGCCGGGAAGCAGGGCCTGGCGCCGCCTCGTGGCGGCCGGGCTCATTGCGCCGATTCTCTTTATTCCCTTTATGTATACCCTCAACGAGCTGAAGGACCGGCTGCTGTCCGACCTCAAGGAAATTGCTGAGCAACTTCAAGTTGGTAATTTCAAGCGCCTGAGCAAGCAGGACCTCATCTACAAAATCCTGGACCAGCAGGCCGTGCTGCCCGCCGACCAGCTGCCCAACAAAAAAGCCGCCGCGCCTACCCCGGTAGCAGCCCCTGCCCCCGCGCCGCCCGTGCCCGATGCCGAGCCCGTAGTGGCCGAAACTGCTGCCCCGGCCCGTGGCACGCGTGGTGGGGCCGGCCGCCGCCGCCCCGCCGCCGCGGTCGTGGCCGAGCAACCATTTACCGACGTGGCCCCAGCGGCCGTAGCAACCGAAATGGCAGCGGCGCCCGCCGTGGCGGAAGCAGCCCCAGTAGCGGCCGCCGCTCCGGCTGCCGTGGCCGAAGAGCACCAACCCACTCGCTACGAGGTAGTAGAGGCCGATGAGCAGCGCCTGGCCAACGTATCGGTAGCTGCCGAAGAAGCTACCGCGCCGCCCGCTGAAACCAACCCCGCCCAAGAAACGCACTCGGAAGGCGAAAGCGCTCCTATTCACCGCCGCCGCGAGCGCGTAGACCGCGCCGGCCGCCCGCTGCCCCGCCGCGAAGACCGCCCCGCCCAGGCGCCCGTAGCCAGCTCCGACGATGCGCCCGCCGCTACGGAAGAAGTTGCTACCGAAGGTAATGCGGCAGAGGCACCGGCTGCCAACGAAACCTACCCCGACCGCCGCGAAACCCGCGAGCAGCGCTTCGACCGCGAAAACCGGGACGGCCGCGATAATCGGGACAACCGGGATAACCGCGAGCGCCCCAACCGCAACGACCAGCCGCGCACCGACAACGGCCAGCCGCGCTTCACCAACGACCAGCCCCGCGAGCAGCGCCCCATCAATGGCAACGGCGCTACCGACCAGCCCCGCCTAAGCCGCGAGGAGCGCTACGCCCAGCGCGAGGCCCAGCGCCAGCAGCGCCGCGAGGAGCGCCAGCGCCAAGGCATTGATAGTCAAGCTGCTGGCGAGCAAGGTGCTGCTGCCCAGCCCCAGACTGCTACCAGCGGCCAACCCCAAAACCAGGGCCAGCAAGGCCAGCCGCAGGAGCGCCGCGACGACAGCCAGCGCCAGCCGCAGCAGGCGCGCCCGCCCCGCGCCCCCGAGCTCGACCTCACCGTGCCCGGCTCGGGCACGATGGAGCTGATGCCCGACGGTGGCTATGGCTTCCTGCGCTCGCCCTACTACAACTACCTGACCTCGCCCGACGACATCTACGTGTCGCCGCAGCAGGTGCGGCAGTTTGGCCTGAAAGCCGGCGACACGGTGAGCTGCACCATGCGCCCGCCCCGCGAAAACGAGAAGTATTTTGCCCTCGTGAACGTGGACAGCATCAACGGCCGCACGGTGGAAGAAGTGCGCGACCGCGTGCCCTTCAACCACTTAACCCCGCTGTTTGCTGACGAAAAGCTCAAGCTCTCGACCAAGCCCACCCAGGTAAGCACCCGCGTGCTCGACCTGTTTGCGCCCATCGGCAAGGGCCAGCGCGGCCTCATCGTGGCCCAGCCCAAAACCGGCAAAACGGTGCTTTTGCAGGAGATTGCCAACTCGATTTCCGAAAACCATCCCGAGGTGTATCTCATTATTCTGCTGATAGATGAGCGCCCCGAAGAAGTAACGGATATGGCCCGCTCGGTGAAAGCCGAAGTATTGTCTTCGACTTTCGACGAAACGGCCGACCGCCACGTGAAAATCGCGGAATTGGCGCTCGATAAGGCCCGCCGCCTCGTGGAGTGCGGCCATGATGTGGTGATTCTGCTCGACTCGATTACCCGCTTGGCGCGGGCTTACAATACGGTGCAGCCGTCGTCGTCGCGCATCCTTTCGGGTGGTATCGATGCCGGGGCATTGCAAAAGCCCAAGCGCTTTTTTGGGGCGGCCCGCAACATCGAAGGGGCTGGCTCGCTGACGATTATCGCCACGGCGCTGATTGAAACCGGCTCGAAGATGGACGAGGTTATCTTTGAAGAATTCAAAGGCACCGGCAACATGGAATTGCAACTCGACCGCAAGCTGGCCAACAAGCGCGTGTTCCCGGCCATCGACATCCCGGCTTCCGGCACCCGCCGCGAAGACCTGCTGATGAGCCGCGACGAGCTGAGCCGCGTGTGGGTGCTGCGCAAATTCATGACCGACATGAGCGCCACCGAGGCCATGGAATTCCTCAAGGACCGCATGAAAGGTACCAAAGACAACGAAGAATTCTTGCTGGCGATGAACGGCTAGTAGCTAGTGGGTTAAGTGAAAAGCGGCCTGCGGAGTTATACTCTGCGGGCCGCTTTTTTTATAATTTCCCGCAGGGTTCTGCGGGGTGAGGTGCAGGATTGCCCCGTTAGCTAACACCTCGCAAAACCCTGCGCCTCACCCCGCGAAACCCTGCGGGAAATTTAGTATGCAAGCATTTCTGTTAATCTGCTCACTAGCAGTCCCGCCCTGCCAGACGTACCCCACTGTGGCCGCCTCGGATGACTGGCTTACCGCCACCCGCCAGCTGCCCTTGAGGAAGCAGATAGTGGCCCTGCGCCAGCGCCTAGCCTGCGATGCCCGCGTGCGTGGCCGAACGTATGGCGCTCAGGTTTGCGTGAGTTGCCTCACGGCTGAGGGCCGGCGCGCTCACCAGGCCGCGCAAGAAAAGCAGCGCCAAGCCGAAGCGGCCGACCCTCGGCCGCCGGGTGTTGTTTTATTTTACCTGATTGATGGTAAAATAGTGGAGCCCGCCGACACGGCGCAATGGCAGCCGCTCGTGACCCGGCAGCGGGTGCGGGAAGTGTCCTTTTTAGAAAGTGCTAAAGCTGAAAGCCTTAGCGGTACCCGCGCCCAGGATGGCATGGTGATTATCACTACCAAAAAGCCGTAAAATCAGCGCCGGGCGAGTAGGAGTATCGCCACAAAAGCGGCGCTCAGGCACAGCGACGACACTTTGTTCATACGCATCGTCCACTCGAAGTTGGCTAGTGCGGAGTCGTGCCACGCCAGCCAGGCCCAGCGCGCAAACAGCGCTACTACCGGCCCCGTGGCAACCAGGAAAATGAGCAAATTGCGCACCTCACCGCGCAGCCAGTAGGCCAGCGCCATGGTGCCCGCGCCCGCCAGCAGCCCGCCCGCCGCAAACACAAACGTGCCCCGGATGCCCAGCCGCAAGCTCAGGGTGCGGTCACCGCGCCGCGCATCTTCTTGGTGCTGATATACTTGCGTGAGTGGGTAGGAGCCGCAGAGAAACAGCGTGCTCACCAGCGCCAACAGCAGGTTAGTGCGCTCGAAAAGCTGCGTTTCGGTCGCCCCCACGCCCACTTGCGTGAGCAAAAACGTGAACGCGCCCTGAAACACGACCACCACCGCCGTGCTCAGCAGCGGGTACTTCTTCAGCCGAATGCCCTCGTAGCTATACGCCTTGGAAACTAGCAGATACATTAGCACTAGCGCGGCAAAATGCCAGCTTAGCAGCAGCGCGCCCGCCAGGGCCAGCGCATCGAACAGGTACACGAGGTGCAGCAGCTCGGGCGTGACCTTGGGCGGGGTTTCGAGGCCGCCGATGCTGTCTTCGTCTTTGTCATAGAAGGAGTTGTAGCCGTTGGAGGCCGGGTACACCAGCAGGTGCAGGATGATGAACGCCGCCGCCGCCCGCCCCCAGCCAAACGGCTCGCGCAAGGCACTGAGCCCGAACCAAAATACCGGCATCAGGAACAGCGAGAACGGGATGCGCAGCAGCGGCAGCGCTTGGCGATAGGCGGGAATAGCCACGGTAAAAAAAGTAGGAGCGCGAGCTACAAAGTTCGCGCTGCTTGCGCTTCGGCGGGCACGCCTACCAGGTACGTGACGCGTGGCCCCCACCAGTGGCGCAGCTGCCCGGCCTGCCAGCGGTAGCGCCCAGCCGGGTCGGCGCGGTGGGCCAGCGCTAGCAGCGCGGCGGGCGGATACATACGGAAAATCGAAACCACGCCATCCCAGATGGTAGTGAGCGGGATGAGCGGCAGCAAGTACGTGAACACCAGCCGGCTGAGCCGAAAAGGCCGGAAAAACGGCGTCAGCAGTAGCTGCGCCAGGGGCAGCACCGTGAGCGCCAGCCCGACTTCGAGCCAGCTTTTGCCCGCCCCCTCAAACACGCCGATGCCCGCGCCGCTGGCCACGGCATCGCGCAGCAAGGCTTCGGCCTGCGGCGGCGCGAAGTGGTGGAAGGCCGAAAAAATGACCCGAAAACCCGGCAAATCGGCCGGCACGGCCAGCGCATCCACGGGGGCGGCGTGGCCCCGGATGGTGCCCTGGGTGCGCCGAGCCACGTCGGCCCAGGCGGCGGGCTGGGGATAGAGGTCAGTGAGCAGCAAGCGCAGGCCGGGCGGCGCGGCGGGCTGCTGGCGTAGGGCGGCGAGCACGGTTTCGGTGCCACCGCCGGCCCCAGCACCCAGCTCAAGTAGTTGGTTTTGATTGGTTTGGTGCAGGGCAGCGGCTAGCAGCGGCGCTACGGGGCGGTAAATACCTAGTCCCGAAATCATGAAGCGTAGGTAGTCCATCTGGCCGGCGCGCAGCACGGCCGGAAACCACGGCTGGTCTTCAAACTCGAATAGGTGCAGGCGGAAGTTCACGCCTTGCTCTTACGGTAGTTTGCTTTTTGGGTGGGGTTGGTTTTGAAAACGTCTGTCATGCTGAACGCAGGGAAGCATCTCTGCCGCACCATTCGGGTTCGTCCAACGGTGCGGTAGAGATGCTTCCCTGCGTTCAGCATGACGGATTTAAACTTACTTACCCCCGATGCCAAATACCTTTTTCAGCAGCGAGGTAGTGCGGGCCACCGGGTTTTCGCGGATGTCGGCCTCCTCCTGGGCGATGAGCGTGAACAGCCCGTCGATGGCCTTGCCGGTGGCGTAGGCGTTGAGGTCGGTTTGCACGGGCGTCACGAGCGGCAGCTTATTGTAGGTGCTGCTCAGGCTAGTGTAGTACTTGGTGGCGTCTACTTTATCGAGGCTTTGCTGCATGATGGGCTGGAAAGCCGTGGTGAGCTGCGCGGTGGTAGTGCGCTTGAGGTACTGCGTAGCGGCGTCTTTCTGACCGGTGAGGATATTCCACACATCGGTGAACGTCAGCTGCTTGATGGCGTTGATGAAGATGGGCTTGGCACTTTTGGCGGCGTCTTCGGCCCCGCGGTTCAGCGAGAGCTCAAACTTATCGACTTGGCTGCCCAGGCCGATGCTGCGCAGGGTGGTGGCCATTTTCTGGGCATCGGGCGGGAAGGGGATGCGGATAAACTTGTTCAGGTTGAAGCCATCGACGGCCGAGGCCTGGTCGGAGCCCTTGCTAATGCCTTGGATTAGCGCCTCTTTCAGGCCATTGGCCGCCTCCGTATTGGTGAGGCCGCCCACGCCGGTTGAGGACGACGAGGTCGTGGTTTTGGTTGGCAGCTTGAGGCCACCCAGGCTGGTGGGTAGCTTAAATTGGGCGTGGGCGGCGTGGCCAAAGCCAACTAACGTGATGGCAGCAAGGAACAAACGACTTTTCATATGAGAAGCGATAAGCTGTCGGAAAACAACAGGTTCGGAATAGATTGGTAAAGCAACGGCCCGGCAACGCCAAAAAGTTGCCCGCGCCCAAGCAGTAGCCAAAAGACGTACCAGTTTCAGCGACCCCAAACCTACATTCGGCCGACGCCCGCTTTTTGCCGACCGGGCGGCGGCCGGTTGCCCGTCAGGCCCCGGCCAAAGCCCAGCCAAGGCCGGAAACCTACCACAGCCCACCGCCGGAACATCCAGGCCGCCGATACCGCAGAAGCGACCAAGTAGCAGCCCATAATTTCGCGGGGTTCGCGATGCAGCCAAAAATTCTGGTTGGTGGCGAGCACGGCAAGCGGCCCCAGCACTACCAGCAACAGCCGCCCCCGGCGCGCTTGCGGCGGCTGCGCCGCCAAAGCCCACCACTGCGGCAGCAAGGCAAAAACCGGCTAGAGTAGCGTCAGATAGCTTGCTATAAACCAATAAATAAGCAAGGAAGTAAGTGCCAAGCCAAGTTTATCGCTGGTAGAAGTCTCAGCCGTTCCCGCCCTCAGCAACTCAAACCGCACCTACCCCAATGCCACTCCCAGCGCATTGGTCAGCAGCCACCACACGAAGCTGTGGACGCAGAGGAAGCAGGCGCGGAGCTGCATACAGGTGAAATCTCAATTTATTGCACGTTAGTAATTGCCAATAAAGCAGGCGTTTTATTGTCGCTACCGCGAAAGAGCCACTTTCTGTACGCCAGCGTAGCACCCGTTAGCGCACTTGGCAGATAAGGCCAACCAGTGGCTAGCGCTATTATACCAAAGAAGCCGCCTAAGCCACTCAGCAGCAGAGCAATGCTTGTGTAAGTGGCCACTATGCTTCCCCAGAACAACAGCAGTCGCCCACCTTGCAGCCGCTGACTTAACGCCGTAGCCAGCACAAACCATATCGCTGGGAGTAGCAGCAGCGACCCCACTGCCGCTGCCGCGCAGATACCGGCTGGATAGCCGAGGCTTGCGGACGTTGCCTTGGCGTAAAGCATGGTACCAGTAGCACCGAATATGTTGGTTAGCAGCCAAGTGAGCCAGCTTCGATTCCAGGAGCGATAGGAGCGTGACAAATTGGTAGGAATAAAAATGATGGTGATGCACAAATATACACGTCCTTCGTAGTAGCTTTGCATCACAAAGTACTTCAAAGCCCCCGCATGAAGCCCGCCGCCCAAGACCCCCTGGCCCAGCTCACCGAAATCCGCGCCATTATGGAGCGCAGCTCGCGCTTCATCTCGCTCAGCGGGCTGAGTGGGGTGGGGGCGGG
>JAKONR010000479.1 GCA_022701825.1 Hymenobacteraceae bacterium
ATGCCGCGGATTTTGCCGGCCCCGTTGTCGAGGTTGAAGTAGGCGCTCAGCTTCTCGTGGTCGGGCTTGAGGAGCATGGTGGCGGGGTCGGCAAAGTGGTTTTTGACGTAGTTGCGCGAGCCGTGCAGGCCCTGCTCCTCCTCGCCCCACAGCGCGATGCGGATGGTGCGGCGCGGCTTCAAGCCACTGGCTTTCAAGATGCGCACGGCCTCCATCATCACGGCCACGCCGGCGGCGTTGTCGGTGGCCCCGGTGGCCGAGTGCCACGAGTCGAGGTGGCCGCCGAGCATTACCACTTCGCTTTTCAGCTTCTTGTCGGTGCCCGGTATTTCGGCCACCACGTTGTAGCCCTTCAGGTCCTGGGTCTGGAAACGGGTTTTGGTTTCCATTTCAATCTCCACCGGAATACCCGCCTCGGCCAGCCGAATGAGGCGCAGTTGGTCCTCACTCGACATTTCCAGCTCGGGCAATACGGGCTTGGCATCGGCGGCGTAGGGCGCGCCGTTGGTGGTAAAGACCGTGCCATCGGTGCCCCGGCCGGGGCTGAGCACGGCCGCCGCGCCCTCGGCCAGCAGCAGGGCGCTCAGCTTGGTACGCAGCTCGCGCTGGGCGCGCAGGGTGGCCAGGCGCTCGGCCATGGCGGGGTCGGCGGGGCGGTTGGCAGCTGGGGTAGCCGGGGTGGCGGGCGCGTCGGCCAGCTTCTGCAAGTCTTCGGCGCTGAGGCGCTTGGCGTCGGGCTCGAAGTTGGGCTGGGGCGGCGTGGCCACGGGCAGCAGCACGATTTTATCGCGCAGCTGGCCTTTGTACTTGTCGAGGTCGGCTTCGGTGGTGGCTTTCACGACGACGACTTGCTTGCGCAGCGCGCCGGGGGTGCTGGGCGTCCAGGCCTTGGGCACGCCAATCAGGGCGTGGTAGTAGGGCGCGGTCATGGCCACGTAGCTCTTGTCGATGTCCCAGCCGCGGCCAAAGTCGCCCCAGGGCTCCACGTTGGCATTGGCGAGGCCGTAGTCGGTCAGGCGCTTTTTGGTCCAGGCGTTGGCGCGGGCCAGGCCTTCGGAGCCCGCCAGGCGCGGGCCGCACACGTCGGTGAGGTAAAAGGCCGTTTCCATCACCTTCGAGCGGTTCAGGCCTTCGTCCTTGATTTTGGCCAGGGCGGCTTGGTCGAGCTTTTCGGAAGTTTGGGGGGCGGCCGTTTGGGCCAGGGCGGGGCCAGCCAGCGGGCCAGCGGCGGCCAGGGTTAGTAAGAGGTTGCGCATCAGGGGCGGGGTGCAGTTTGGTTGAAAGCAGTGCGTATTCTTCAAGAGAGCAAGGGACAAAAAAAGGAGCGGCCCGTTGCGTGGGCCGCTCCTTACATTTTTTGCCAGCTGCTTTTTGTATTACCTGCGAGCAGCCTTATCACAGCTCCATAATGTCCTCGTTCCAGAGCGCGGGCTCAGCTTCGATAAACTCCTGCATCATCTGCACGCACTCTTCCGAGTCCAGAATCACGACCTCTACGCCGTGGCTTTCCAGAAACTCCCGCGACTCGCCAAAGGTGCGGGCCTCGCCCACCACCACTTTCGGAATCTTGAACTGCACGATGGTGCCGGCGCACATGTAGCAGGGCATCAGCGTAGTATAAAGCACGGTATCGCGGTAGGTGCGCTGGCGGCCGGCGTTGCGCAGGGCGTCCATTTCGCCGTGGGCGATGGGGTCCAGCTCCTGCACGCGCTTGTTGTGCCCGCGCGATACAATCTGGCCGGCGCGCACGAGCACCGAGCCAATGGGGATGCCACCCTGCTGCCGGCCCATGCGGGCTTCGGCGATGGCGGCTTGCATGAATTCGTCCATAAAAATCGAAAGGCTTTAAAATTATCTTATTATTTTATTGGCTATCAATATGATAATCAATACAACCAGCGCCACTACCAAGCCAAGTATCAGCAGCACCACCCAAGTGTAGCGGGTGCGCAGCGGGGCCGCTATCGCCCGGGCGCTGGTGACGACCAAGGCTAACACCCAAAACAGCACCAGTATCACCTGCAAGTGGCTGACGACAAAATAGGTGTTGTGCAGCTGAATGTCCAACGTGCCCTGCCAGAAAAGCCAGGAGCCCGCCAGCACACCGTACAGCACAAACGAAAGCAGGTAGCAACCCAGCAGCCAAAGGGCTTCAACCCAGCTTGCTTTCCGGCGCATTGGTCAGTTCGTTAAAAGCTCTGCACGATGCTGTTGTGCAGGGTGCGCGGGCTCCAGTAGCCGCTGGCGATGATGCGCCGAATGGTGAAAAGCGGGTCCGTTTGGTCGCGCTTTTCGGCCAGCGAAAAGGCGGCCACGAAGCCCCGCTGCTTTAGCTCGGGGAACGCCGCCGGGTTCCAGAGGCCAAAGGGATAGGCGAAGTACTTGATTTTCTTACCCGTAATCTCTTCGAGCGTTTTGGTGGGCTTGTCGATTTGCGTTACCCAGTCCTGGCCCTGGTACTTTTTCACGTTGTGGTGGTCCCAGGTGTGCGAGCCGATGAGGTTGCCTTGGTCGCTGAGCTGCTTCACCATGTCCTTGGTCATGTAGTGCGGGCGGCCCAGGCTCACGGTCATCACGAAGTACACGGCCTTGTAGCCGTACTTGTCGAGCTCGGGCCGGGCGATGGTAAACTGGTCGAGGTCAGTATCATCGAAGGTGAGCATGATGGGCTTGGCCGGCAGCTTGGCCCCCGTGGTGAGGTAGGCGTAGAGCTGGTCGGGCAAAATGGTATGGTAGCCCGAGTCGGCCAGCATCTTTATCTGCTCCTTAAACTTGGCCACGGGCACGATGTAGTCCTTGGCGCTTTTGGAGTCGCGGCCGGTCCAGTCGCGTATTTGGTGGTAGCACAAAATCGGCACCTGCGGCCGCGCCAAAATTGCGGCCGCGTCGCCGGCCTTAGCGGCCGGAATGGTGCTGGGGTCGGGCGCGGGGGCGGCGTTGGCCTCGTCGGTGGCTACGGCGGCGGCACCCGAGGTCGGGGCCGTTTCGGGGGTAGAGAGGGCGGCGGCAGCCTCGGCCGAAGGCGTGGTGCGGGCTTCGCCGGTGGTGGCGGTTTTAGAATCGCAGGCCGCAAGGCCTAGCGCGGCCAGCAGGGTGGCGGCCGAAAACAGGTTTTTCAAGGGGGCAGCAAAAGCGCCGACGGCAGGCGTGGGCGGGTGAAGTAGTAATTTCGTAACAAAACTAACTACTTCCGCAACGGATGAACACTCTACACGGTACCGGCGTAGCGCTGGTGACGCCCTTCACCACCACCCATGAGGTGGATTACGCCGGCTGGCGCCGCCTGCTCGATTTTACTATCGCGGGCGGCGTTGAATACCTGGTTATCAATGGCACCACGGGCGAGTCGCCCACTACCACGGCCGCCGAAAAAGCTGAGCTGCTGCGCGTTGCCAAAGCCCACGTAGCCGGCCGCGTGCCGCTCGTGTACGGCATCGGCAGCAACGACACCGCCGCCGCCGAAGCTCTGCTGCACAGCACTGATTTGGAAGGCATTACGGCCATCTTGTCGGCCAGCCCGGCCTATAATAAGCCCAGCCAGGCCGGCATCGTAGCGCACTACCAGCGCCTGGCCGACGCCGCGCCGCGCCCCCTGCTGCTCTACAACGTGCCCGGCCGCACCGGCTCGAATATGAGCGCGGAGACTACCCTCACGCTGGCCGAGCACCCCAACATCATCGGCATCAAGGAAGCCAGCGGCAACGTGGAGCAGTGCCTCGCCATTTTGGCCCGCAAGCCCGCTGACTTTCTGTTTTTGAGCGGCGACGACATGCTCACGGTGCCGCTTATCGCCTGCGGGGCCGTCGGCATTATCACGGTGCTAGGCAATGCGTTTCCGCAGCAGTTCAGCGACATGACCCGCGCCGCGCTGGCCGGCGACTTTGCCCGCGCCCAGCAATTGCTGTTCGATTTCGTGCCCCTAAACCCCCTCATGTATGAGGAGGGAAACCCCGTGGGCGTGAAAGCGGCGCTGGCCCTGCAAGGCGTGGGTGGCGGCGAGGTGCGCCTGCCGCTAGTGCCCGCCAGCGCGGGGCTGACGGCGCGCATTAAAGCGCTGCTGTAAAACGGAGTGGCACTCCGTTTGGCGTAAGGTTCGCACTCCTGGCGCGGAGATGGAGTGCCCCTTCGTTTTACATTCCTAAAATCCCAACTGCTCGCCTCCCGGCCGAGAGGTTGGGATTTGCTATTTTTGCCAACCCTATGAAAGTAAACAGCCTAACGGACACCATTTTCACCATCGAAGACTTCCTGACCCGCCAGGAGTGTCTAGACACCATTGTCAAAAGCGAAGGCATCGGCTATGAGCTGGCCAAGGTGAATACGGCCAGCGGCGCCAAAGTCCGCACCGATATTCGCAACAACAGCCGGGCTTTTTACAACAGCGAAGAGCTGGCGCAGCAGCTGTGGGAGAAGCTCCAGCCGCTGCTACCCGCGCCGCTCGTCAGCATCGCCAACAGCACGGCTTTTGGGCTCAATGAGCTCTTCCGCTTCTACCGCTACCAGCGCGGGCACCAGTTTAAAGGCCACTACGATGAGAGCTACTTCCGCAACGAGCGTGAGGCCAGCGAATTGACCTTTATGGTGTACCTGAACGACAATTTTCAGGGTGGCGACACCACGTTTCGGGGCTTGCGTGTGCGGCCCCGGCAGGGCATGGCGCTCGTTTTTCTGCACAGCCTCTACCACGAGGGCAGCGAGGTAACGCAAGGGGTGAAGTACGTGCTGCGCTCCGATGTAATGTACCGCACTGACACTTAACAGGTATCAGTTAACATTTAAATGTTCCGCCGCTGCTCGGGCGCAAACGACTCGGCTTCTACGAAAATGCGCTTGAACTCGGGGTGCTTGGCGCGGATGGCTTTTTCGAGCCGGCCCACGGCGTCTTCGACCTGCTGGGCCGAGAGGTCTTGCTGAAAGCGCACGTCGAGCGCCAAAAAGGCGTCGGTGGGGCCGAGGTACATGGAAAGCGGCGGGCGCAGGCTGCGCACGGCCGGGTCGGCCTGGGCCAGCGCTTGCAGGCTGGCCAGGGTGGCGGCGTCTACGCCCTCGCCCACCAGCAGGCCGCGGGTTTCTTTGAGCATGAACACGGCCATGCCAATAAGCAGCACGCCAATGGCAATGGAGGCGCTGCCGTCGAGGTACGGGTTGTTGAGCAAGTGGCCGAAAAACACGCCGGCCAGCGCGATGAGCAAGCCCACGAGCGCGGCCAGGTCTTCGAGCAAAATGGCGTACACGGCCGGGTCGCGGCTGGCGCGCAGGGCTTTCCAGAAGCCGGCGTCGTCCCGCGTTTTGTTGAATTCGCGGAAGGCGAGCGAGCAGGCGATGCCCTCGAAGAGCACGGCCAGGCCTAGTACCCAATAGTTCCAGGTGGGGTCGCTGAGGGGCGCGGGGTTTTTAAGGTGAATCCAGCCTTCGTAGAGCGAGATGCCACCGCCCACCGCGAAAATGAGCACGGCCACTATCATCGTCCAGAAATACAGCTCTTTGCCGTGCCCAAACGGGTGCTCGGCATCGGCGGGCTTGGCCGCCCGCGCCAGGCCCAGCAGGATTAGCAGCCCGTTGCCGCTGTCGACCAGCGAGTGAATACCCTCGGAGAGCATGGCCGCGCTGCCCGTAAAAAACGCCGCCGTAAACTTGGCCACGGCAATGGCCAGATTGGCCCCGATGGCGCCGTACACAACTACTTTAGAACCGCCCGCCATGGAGTATGGATGAGTTTTGAATGAACCCGTGGTACGCAGGCTGGCCCTGGGAGTTGTGCCGCGCCCAAGGCGGCAGACTAATTGGTTTTACGCAATCATTTTGCGCCTTCGCTTGTTTTAGAAGCTCCCGCAGCTGGCTAAAACCCGGCCGGGGCAACTTTTCCAACCTGCTTTCCGACGCGGGGCTGGCCCCAGCGGCCGGGCACTGCGCTTTTATCCTATGCAAGACTCCGCATCTAACGTGGCCTTTTCCGTGCTGGATTTGGCCGCCGTGGCCCAGGGCAATACCCCGGCCGATACCTTCCGCAATAGCCTCGGCTTAGCCCAACACGTGGAAAAATTGGGCTACACCCGCTTCTGGCTAAGCGAGCACCACAACATGGCCGGCGTGGCCAGCTCGGCCCCGCCGGTGCTTATTGGCTACATCGCGGGCGGCACCAGCACGCTGCGCGTGGGCTCGGGCGGCATCATGCTGCCCAACCACGCCCCGCTGGTAGTGGCCGAGCAGCTCGGCACGCTGGCCGCGCTCTACCCCGGCCGCATCGACCTGGGTTTGGGCCGCGCCCCCGGCACCGACCAAACCACGGCCCGCGCCATCCGGGGCGCCCGCTTTGGGCAGGAGCAGGATTTTGGGCGCGACATCAAGCAGCT
>JAKONR010000492.1 GCA_022701825.1 Hymenobacteraceae bacterium
CGGTGGCAATGCGTACCCGCTGCCGCCCGTGCTCGGGGCAGCGCTTGAGCATGTACACGGCCCCGTCTTCAAAGACGATTTTGGCCTCGATGCGCCGCAGGCAGTGCGGGCACAGGCTCAGGGTGAAGTCGTAGTAGGTGTAGGGGCGTTTGGGCATAAGAAAAGCATCGTTAGCTACTTTGTGCAAGCTATTTTTCTAAACCAAGCATTTTTAAAGGCAATGACTCACTAATAAAATGATACTTTCTTTTTTGAATCAGAAGCATTTCTACAAGCGACGAAAATCCAACTAAGTGTTGATGGGCTTTAGTAATATTACCCCGTTTGTCAACAATACTTATGACTCCCATAAATGAGTTGAAACTTACCCGACTAATGTCAGACCAGCATATTTGCTGCTCTTTACCGTAAGCGTTTTTAGAAGTCAAACCATCCTCATTGTATGCTATAGAATGATTTTTGTACCACATAAAGCATGGAATTGCAAACCCTAAAAAAAGCAAGGCCATAATACCTGCTACAACAAAGATTTCCGCTGAATACTCATCTGCCAAAACTGGTATCAGCAAGGATAAAATGCCTATTACAGCACCCACTATACCGATTATTAGGTACATTATATTCATTCGCAATTCGTAACCTCCATTATCTAAAGCAGCGACATTTTGCTTGCTCGCCTTATTTAGAAAATACAGCAGCAACGGAACAAGAATTGAAACTATGACTGGTACCATATTGCCCTTGAAATAATCTATGGTTTGGTTTCTATCGCGTTTGATGGGGCGCGAACCCACAGCCAAACATAATACCCCAGCCCCGCCACGCAAGCCCACTGGATAGCCGTGAGCCCCAGCCCCGGCAGCGCCGCCGTGGGCTTAAGAAACTCGACCAGCAGGCGAAACAGCAGGTAGCCGGCCAGAAACAGCTCGAAGCGGCGGCCATTGGGCAGCGAGCGGCGGTGCTCCAGCGCGGCGAGCAGCAGCGCCAGCGTGGCCAGAAACGCTATTTCGTAGAGATTGGTGGGGTGGCGCGGGGTGCCGTCGCCAAAGTCGATGCCCCAGGGCAAGCGGGTGGTCGTGCCAAACGTACCATCGGTGAGGCCGCTGAAGTGGCAGCCGAGCCGCCCGATGCCCAGCCCCAGCAGCAGCGGCAACACCATGAGGTCGCCGCTGCTGGTGCGGATGCCCAGGTATTTTTTGGTGAGCTCCACCCCTACCAGGCCGCCCAAAAAGCCGCCTACTATCGTCTTATTGGTGAAGTAGTAGAGCCAGCCGCCGGGTGGGTGCAGCAGCAGCGCGGGGTGCTCGAGCAGCCCCAGCACCCGCGAGCCCAGCAGCGCCCCGGCCGCCGCGCCCACGAATATCCACTGCCGCCCCTGGTCGCTGATGCGGTCGGGGATGCGGGCGCGCAGGTACAGGTAGAAGCGGTAGCCCAGCGAGTAGGCCAGCACCTCGCACACCAGATGCACGGGCAGGTGAAACGAGCCAAAAGTCAATTCAACTGGATAGACCACTGATTAGCGCGGATTTTTTCGGATTACACGGATTTCGTAGACGTTGCGACCGAGTGCCTTTGCGGTGGCAAATAACGAGGAAGGCTGCCCACCGGGCAGCCTTCCTTCCAACTCACTCACGCGTGTTGGCTTGCAGTCGTCTACAAAATCCGCGTAATCCGAAAAAATCCGCGCTAATCAGTGGTCCTTAGCGCCCCACGGCCGCCATCATGGCGGCGGGGTAGCGGGTGCCCGCCGCCGCGCCCAGCGGCAGCAGCTCGTCGAGGTGGCGCAGTTCGTCGGCGGTTAGTTTTACGTCCACCGCGGCCACGTTTTCTTCGAGGTACTTCACGCGCTTGGTGCCGGGGATGGGCACTAGGTCGTCGCCCTGCGCCAGCACCCAGGCCAGGGCCAGCTGGCTGGCCGACACGCCTTTTTGGCGGGCTAGGTCGCGCAGATGGTTTACCAGCTTGAGGTTTTTGTCGAAATTTTCGCCCTGGAAGCGGGGCGAAAAGCGGCGGTAGTCGTCGGGCGCGAAGTCCTCGAATTGCTGAATCTCACCCGTGAGAAAGCCCCGGCCCAGCGGCGAGTACGGCACCAGCCCGATGCCCAGCTCGCGCAGCGCGGGCAGGATTTCCACCTCCACGTCGCGGCTCCAGAGGCTGTACTCGGTTTGCAGAGCCGTGATGGGGTGCGTGGCGTGGGCGCGCCGGATGGTGTCGGCCCCGGCCTCGCTGAGGCCCAGAAAGCGCACCTTGCCTTCTTCGACCAGGCGGCCCATTGCGCCGACCGTCTCCTCGATGGGTACGCCGGGGTCCACGCGGTGCTGGTAGTAGAGGTCGAGGTAGTCAGTGCCGAGGCGCTTTAGGCTGCCCTCGGCGGCCTTCCGCACGTACTCGGGGCGGCCGTTGATGCCGCGCTTGGTGGGGTTGTTGGGGTCGCGCTCGATGCCGAACTTGGTGGCCAGCTGCACCTGGGCGCGGCGGGCTTTGTCTTCTTTGAAGAAGCGGCCCAGCAGCTCTTCGTTGGTGTAGGGGCCATACATGTCGGCCGTGTCCAGGAAGGTCACGCCCAGCTCCAGGGCGCGGGCCAGGGTACGCAGGCTTTCGGCATCGTCGGGCTGGCCGTAGAAATCGGACATGCCCATGCAGCCGAGGCCGAGGGCCGAAACGGTGAGGCCGGTGCGGCCGAGTTGGCGGGTTTGCATACGGAAAAGAGAATTTGGTCAGGGGAACAGGTAGTAAACCGGGCGCGGCTTTTTTTGATTTTTTTTCCCCAGCCCGGCATCAAGCTTCCCAAGCCCAGTATTGGCCGTCCTAAGTCGCGCGTCAGTCTTCCTAAGCCCTGTGTCACGGCCCCAGGTCCGGCGTCAGACTTCCCAACCCCCGCGCCAACCGTCCTAAGCCCTGTGCTGGCTTTCCAACTCCCACGCCGGTCGCCCTAAGCCTGCGCGCAGCGACCATAATCCTAAATTCAGGGAGATAAATCCAAGTTCCGATTGTTCCTAGCCCGGCGCGGCCGGTGCCAGGCCTGGTGCCGGCCTGCCCTCGCCCCTACCTTTGCCTTATGATGAAACTGCCTTTGCCGCTGCGGGCGGCCTTTTTCCTAGCCTCCCTCGCCACGCTGCCCGGCTGCGGCGGCGCGGGCACCCCCTCGGCCCCCTCGGCTGCCGCTACCACGCCGGCTGCCCAGGCCCAGGCCCTCGAAGACACCCTTATGGCCCACCACGACCGCGCCATGGCCCAGACCGAAAAGCTATTTGAGCTCAAAGCCCAGCTCACGGCCGCCCAGGCGCCCGCCGCCACGGCCCCGGTAGTGGCCAAAATGCAGGCCGCCGAGCAGGGCATGATGAACTGGATGCACCATTACCAGGCCCCCGACAGCACGGCCCCCGCCAGCCAGCGCCTCACCTACCTCAAGGAGCAGCAGCAGCAGCTGGCCGGCGTAGAGCGCCGCCTGCGCGGGGCCCTCGACTCGGCCCAGGCCACTTTGCACCAACTGCCCGCCGCCAGTGTTGCACCAGCACCAGCCGCCGCGCCGGCGAAATAGCCAACAGCGTCTGTCATTGCGCGCGCCGCAATCGCACCAGCGCGGCGCGGCTGAACAGGTGCGATTGCGGCGCGGCGCGCGCAATGGCAGGCGGCTTTTACGTGCGTTCTATTCTGAGTTGAAAATGTTTCTAAAATCCCTACTGCGGCGCGGCACCCTGCCGCTGCTGGCCGGCGCGGCCCTGCTGCTGGCCGGCTGCCAGGACGAGCCCCGCCGCCTGCCCATCCTGGGCGAGCGCGACGTGCGCGCAAACCCCAACGGCGGCCCCGCCGACACCATTTTTGCCACCGTGCCCGCCTTCCGGGCGCACGACCAGAACGGCAAGCTCCTTACCAACCAGAGCCTGGCGGGCCAGGTCTACCTCACCGATTTCTTCTTCGCTACCTGCCCCGGCATCTGCCCCAAGATGAACGGCGAGCTGCTGAAGGTGTACCAGAAATTTGGCCAGACGCCCGGCCTGCATTTCGTGTCCTTCACCATCGACCCCGACCACGACACCACGGCCGTGCTGCACGACTACGCCCAGCGCCTGGGTGCCCCCGCCGAGGCCAACTGGCGCTTCGTGCGCACCAGCAAGGATAGCGTGTTTGCGCTGGCGCGCGGCCTGTTTACGGCCGCCATGCCCGACAAAGCTGCGCCCGGTGGCTTCGCCCACAACGGCACTTTTGCCCTCGTCGACGGCCGGGGCCACGTGCGCGGCCTCTACGACAGCCTCGACCCCAAAGAGGTAGCTCGCTTGCAGGAAGAGCTGCCCCTGCTGCTGGCCGAGGCGCAGGAAAGCCGGAAAAAGAGTTAACTAAGCGCCGCCTCACGCGGGGGACCTCACCCCCGCGTGAGGCGGCGCCATTTTTACCTTCCTATGCCCCGCCCTCCGCTTATAGTACGCTGGCTGGCCCCTGCCCTGGCGGCGGGCCTCGCGCTGTTGCCCGGCTGCTTTACCAATAAGCAGCACCAGGGCGAGCGCCTCTACGCGCAGCACTGCGCGGGCTGCCACGGCGAGCAAGGCCAGGGGCTGGGCACGCTCATTCCGCCGCTGGCGGGCTCCGACTACCTGGCCGGGCACCGGGCGCAGCTGGGCTGCATCATTCGGCAGGGGCTGCGCGGGCCGATTGTGGTGAACGGCGTGCGCTACAACCAGCAGATGCTGGGCGTGCAGGACACGGCCACCCACCGCCACCTCTCGCCGGCCCAGATTACTAACCTGCTCAATTACATAGAAGGCCACTGGGGCAACCGCCCCGGCCCGGCCGGCCCGCGCACCATCGCCGAAACCCAGGCCCAGCTGCGCGCCTGCGGCGAGCGGTAGGCGGCGCTTCTTACATTTGCCGTATCCTCCTAAAAAGCTTACCTTACTCCAATGGGTCTCTTCGACATCTTCAAAAAGCCTGAGTCTGCTCCCGCGCCCGCCACGCCTACCCCGCCGGCCCCGGCCGATGGCAGCGCCCCCACCCCTGCTGCCCCCAAGAGCGGCCCCCGCTACCAGGGCTCCAACTACGTAGCGCCCAGCGCGCCCGCCCCCATGCCGGTGCCCGCGCCGGGCCAGCAGTTTATGCCGCCGCCCATGCCCGACATGCCGGGCCCGGGCGAGCTGCCCGAGCTGCCCTTCCAGCCCGAAAACGTGCTCGAAGAGCTGCTGCTGATTGCGACCGTGAACGAGGCCGCCCGCCCCGATTTTTACCGTGCGCTGCTGGGCGAGGAAATCCTGCTGGTGCTGGCCCCGCAGGAAGGCCAGGAGCCCGGCGAGGCCACGCTGGAAGAAGGCGCGCAGATTCAGCTGCAAGTGCTGCAAGACAATAAGATTCCGGTGTTTTCGTCGGTGGCCCGCATGAGCGACGGCGGCGTCGACAACGGCCCCGTGACCTGGGTGCGCATTCCCGGCCACGCGTTTTTCCAGATGACCCAGGGCCAGGACGTGGTGCTGAACCCCTTCTCGGCGGCCGGCAAGCTGCTGCCCGCCGATGAAATCGGGGCCATGCTCAGCGGCCAGCTCACCC
>JAKONR010000537.1 GCA_022701825.1 Hymenobacteraceae bacterium
CAACATCCACGGCCAGGCGCACCTGATTCGGGCGGCGCAGGAGGGCATCGTGTACGCCCTCAACTACGGCATGGACATCATGCGCGCCTCGGGCGTGCAGGTGCAAACCGTGCGCGCTGGCCACGCCAACATGTTTCTCTCACCGGTTTTCCGTGAGGCCTTCGTGAACTGCGGCAACGTGACCTTGGAGCTGTACGACACCGACGCGGCCCAGGGCGCGGCGCGCGGCGCGGGCATCGGGGCCGGTATTTATGCTGGCCCGAAAGAAGCCTTTAACGGCCTAGTCCGCATCAGCATCCTGGAGCCGACGCCAGCTTTGCAGGCCCAGTATCAGCAGACATACAGCGACTGGCAGGCCCTGCTGACCCGCGAGACCCGGCCCGCCGAATTGCTGCTGGCCTAAACTTGCCCCTAGCCCCGCGAACTGCGATGGACGCATTTTCAAGAAGCAGGAAAGCCGGCTTTTAGTCGCTGTGACCAAAAGCCATTTCCTCCCTTTTTTGAAGCGAAGGCTAGGGTAAAGCGCCCTTTGGGTGACTACCTTTTTACCACTCCTCATTACCCCCAATCATCTACCTACTCCATGGCTAACCAGGAATTTTTTAAAGGCATTGACAAGATTAAGTTTGAAGGCCGCGACTCCGATAATCACCTAGCCTTTAAATGGTATGACGAAAACCGCGTGGTGGCCGGCAAGACCATGAAGGAGCACCTGCGCTTCGCCACGGCCTACTGGCACACCTTCGTGGGCACCGGCGGCGACCCGTTTGGCCCCGGCACCAAAAACTTTGCCTGGGACGCGAAGGGCGACATCGTGGGCCGCGCCAAGGACAAGGCCGATGCCGCGTTTGAGTTCTTTACCAAGCTCGGCACGCCCTACTACTGCTTTCACGACATCGACCTCGTGGACGAGGGCTCGTCGCTGAGCGAGTACGAAAGCAACCTGGCCACCGTGGTGTACTACCTCAAGCAGCACCAGCAGGAGAGCGGCGTGAAGCTGCTGTGGGGCACAGCCAACGTGTTTTCGAACCCGCGCTACATGAACGGCGCGAGCACCAACCCCGACTTCCAGGTGGTGGCCTACGCCGCTACGCAGGTGAAAAACTCTATCGACGCCACCATCGCGCTGGGCGGCGAGGGCTATACTTTCTGGGGTGGCCGCGAGGGCTACATGACCCTGCTCAACACGGATATGAAGCGCGAGCAGGCGCACCTGGGGCGCTTTTTGGGCATGGCCCGCGACTACGCCCGCAAGCAGGGCTTCACGGGTAAGTTCTTCATCGAGCCCAAGCCGGCCGAGCCCACCAAGCACCAGTACGACTTCGATTCGGCCACCGTCATCGGCTTCCTGCGCGAGCACGGCCTGGAAAACGACTTCATGCTGAACCTGGAAGTGAACCACGCCACGCTGGCCGGCCACACCTTCCAGCACGAGCTGCAAGTAGCCGCCGACGCCAACCTGCTCGGCAGCATCGACGCCAACCGCGGCGACTACCAGAACGGCTGGGACACCGACCAGTTCCCCAACAACCTGAACGAGCTCACCGAGTCGATGCTCATCATCCTGGAGCACGGCGGCATCAAGCCGGGCGGCATCAACTTCGACGCTAAAACCCGCCGCAACTCGACCGATTTGGAGGACATTTTCGTGGCCCACATCGCGGGTATGGACACGTTTGCGCGTGCCCTTGTCACGGCCGATGCCATCCTGGAGAAGTCGGCGTACAAGAAATTCCGCCAGGAGCGCTACGCTTCGTTCGATTCGGGCGCGGGCGCCGAGTTTGCCAAGGGTGGGCTGACGCTGGAAGACCTGCGCAAAATCGCGCACGAGTCGGGCGAGCCCACGCCGCGCAGCGGCAAGCAGGAGTGGTTGGAAAGCATTATCAACCAGTATATTTAAGCTTAATCGGGCTTCGGCCTGCGTAAGCAACAGCTGACAAAAACGTCCGTCATGCTGAGCTTGTCGAAGCATCTTGCTCGCTTCGTTGCTAACGTTTCAGGTTAGTGCACCACGCGAGATGCTTTGACAAGCTCAGTATGACGGACGTTTTTTATCCTTTTATCCTACTTCCTCTTTCTATGAACCCCACCCGCCTCGCCCTAGGTGCCCTGCTGCTCGGCAGCCTCACCCTCACCAGCAGCCAGCGCCCCGATGCTGACAAAGGCCTCAAAGACTACTACAAAGACTACTTTCCCATCGGCGTGGCCGTGTCGCCACGGGCCTTGCAAAATCCGGCTGAGGTAGCGCTCATCTTGCAGCAGTTCAACAGCCTGACGCCGGAGAACGACATGAAGATGGGGCCCATCCACCCCGAAGAAAATCGCTGGAACTGGGGCCCGTCCGACGCCATCGTGGACTTTGCGCAAGCGCACAAGCTAAAGGTGCGCGGCCACAACCTCTGCTGGCACGAGCAAACGCCGTGCTGGCTGTTCAAAAACGCCGACGGCAGCCAAGTAAGTAAAGAGGTATTGCTGAAGCGCCTGCACGACCACATCGACGCGGTGGTGAAGCGCTACAAGGGCAAAGTCTACGCCTGGGACGTGGTGAACGAAGCCATTGCTGACAACCCCAACGAGTTTTTGCGCAATTCGGACTGGTATAAAATCTGCGGCGAGGACTTCATCGCCGAGGCCTTCCGCTACGCCCACGCCGCCGACCCCAAGGCCGTGCTCTTTTACAACGACTACAACACCGAGCGCCCCGAAAAAATGGAGCGCATCTACAAGCTGCTCAAGAAGCTGAAAGACGCCAAGGTGCCCATCGACGCGGTGGGCTTGCAGGGGCACTGGTCGCTGGTCGAGCCCACCGAGCAGGAGCTGCGCACCACCATCGAGCGCTTCGGTTCGCTGGGATTGAAAGTGCAGGTGACGGAGCTCGACGTGTCCGTTTACCCCTGGGAGAAGGACCGCCGCGCCAAGCGCCCCGACGAGTCGGACGCCTACACGCCCGAAATGCAGGCCAAGCAGGCCGCGCAGTACAAAATGTTTTTCAAGGTCTTCCGCGATGAGAAGAAGTACCTGACGGGCATCACGTTCTGGAATATCTCCGACCATTATTCGTGGCTGGATACCTATCCCGTGGCCGGTCGCAAAAACCACCCGCTGCTGTTTGACGAGAATTTCAAGCCCAAGCAGGCTTACGAAGAAGTGGTGAAGTTTTAGCGTAGGCTCGCCGCCCGTGAACCTCACCCCCTAGCCCCCCTCTTTTTTGGAGAGGGGGCTAGGGGGTGAAGTTCACGCAAGCAGACGCCTGAACTTCACGTTAATACAAACTAATATGCGTCTTATCCTCTCCCGCCTTTCCCTCGCCCTGCTGCTGCTCTCGCCCGCCCTCACCCACGCGCAGCAAGTACCCGCCCCGCTCGCCGAGCACTACATCTCGGCCAAAAAAGCCACCGGCAGCTTCCCGCTCGTAGCGGGCGGTAAGGCGGCCGCGCTCTACGCCAGCGAGAGCGACTGGCCCGGCGTGCTGCGCACGCTGCGCGACGTGCAGGCCGACATCAAGCGCGTAACCGGCCGCGAGCCGCAGCTGCTGACCGACGCGCCTGCCGCCAGCCAGGAGCCGGTGGTACTGGTGGGCACCCTCGGGCACAGCCCCTTGATTGACAAGCTAGTGCAGGCCGGCAAGCTCGATGTGAGCAACCTGGCCGGGCGCTGGGAAACCTTCGTGGTGCAGGCCATCGACAACCCGCTGCCGGGCGTGGCGCGGGCGCTGGTAGTGGCGGGCTCCGACAAGCGCGGCACCATCTACGGGCTCTACGACCTGTCGGAGCAGATGGGCGTTTCGCCCTGGTACTGGTGGGCCGACGTGCCGACCCCGCCCCAAAAGAGCCTCTACGTGGCTGCCGGCCGCCACACCCTGGGCGCGCCTAAGGTCAAGTACCGCGGCATCTTCCTCAACGACGAAGCGCCCGCGCTGAGTGGCTGGGCCAAGGAGAAGTTTGGCGGTATCAACTCGAAGATGTATGAGCACGTTTTTGAGCTAATTCTCCGATTAAAAGGTAATTACCTCTGGCCCGCCATGTGGGGCAATGCCTTCAACGACGACGACAAGCGCAGCCCCGAACTGGCCGACACCTACGGCATCGTGATGGGTACCTCGCACCACGAGCCTATGCAGCGTGCCCAGCAGGAGTGGAAGCGCTACGGCAAGGGCGCGTGGAATTACCAGACCAATGCGCCCGTGCTGCAAGAGTTTTGGCGGCAGGGCATCCGCAACATGGGCACTCACGAAAGCATCGTGACCCTGGCCATGCGCGGCGACGGCGACGAACCCATGAGCGAGGGCAGCAACATCAAGCTGCTCGAAAAAATAGTGGCCGACCAGCGCCAGATTCTGGCCGAAGAAACCCACAAGCCCGTCGAGCAGACGCCGCAGGTGTGGGCGCTCTACAAGGAGGTGCAGGACTACTACGACAAGGGTATG
>JAKONR010000540.1 GCA_022701825.1 Hymenobacteraceae bacterium
TTGGGCGTCATTTGGATAGATGCGCACGCCGACATTCACTCGCCCTACACCACGCCCAGCGGCAACGTGCACGGCATGCCGCTGGCCGCCGCGCTCGGCGAAGACAACCGCCAGTGCCAGCGCAACGAGCCCGACGCCGATACCGGATTTTTCTGGCGGCGGCTCCAAAACCTGAGTGAGCCCGGCCCCAAATTGCGCCCTGAGCACTTGGTGTACGTGGCCGTGCGCGACACCGAGCCCGAAGAAGACGCCCTTATTGAGCGGCTGGGCATCAAGTGGATACGCTTGCCCGAAATTCAGCAAAAAGGCACGCGCCAACTGGCGCGCGAGATTTACGAGCACCTGCGCTTTTGCGACATGGTCTATATTTCCTTCGATGTCGATAGCCTCGATTCAAGCTTTAGCAAAGGCACCGGCACGCCCGTGGCGGAGGGCTTGTACTTGTCGGAAGGCGAAAACCTGTGCCAGGACTTGCTGGAAAACGAGCGCGTGGTGTGCTTTGAGATGGGCGAGATAAACCCGACGCTCGACAACGAGAATACGATGGCTCAGAATGCCTTCAATATCCTGGAAAAAGCCACCGCCGCGATAGAGCGCCGCCTGCGGCTGAATGAGATAATAAGCAACGTGCGGTAGGCTTTAGCGTGCGGGCTAGCTAACGCTGGCCCTACCTTTGCGCCCGTGCAACAGCTTGAACAAAACCTCAAAACCGCCCTGCAAGCCGCCGCGCAGGCCGTTTTCAACCAGGAAATTCCCGCCGCCAGCCTCGTGCTGCAGCCCACGCGCAAGGACTTTGCCGGTAGCTTTACCCTCGTCACGTTTCCGCTCACCAAGGCCTTCGGCAAAGGTCCCGAGCAAATAGGCCAGGCCCTGGGCGAGTGGTTGAAAGCCAACGCCCCCGCCGTGCGCGGCTACAACGTAGTGAAAGGCTTCTTGAACCTCGAAATCGCTGACGCTGAGTGGCTGAAACTCTTTGCCGAGCTAAGCCAGCAGCCGGCCGGCGCGCCCGTGCCCTTCGACGGCCCCAAAAACGTGGTAGTCGAGTACTCGTCGCCCAATACCAACAAGCCCCTGCACCTGGGGCACTTGCGCAATAACTTCTTGGGCTACAGCGTGGCCGAGATTCTGAAGGCTACCGGCGCCACCGACACCAAAGCCAATTTGGTGAACGACCGGGGCATTCACATCTGCAAGTCGATGATAGCCTACCAGCGCTTCGGCCACGGCGAAACGCCCGAGAGCGCGGGCCTGAAAGGCGACCACCTGGCCGGCAAATACTACGTGCTGTTTGAGAAGCACTACCGCGAAGAAATCAAGCAGCTCGAAGCCGAAGGCGTAGCCAACGAGGTAGCCAAAAAGCAGGCCCCGCTGATGCTCGAAGCCCAGCAGATGCTGCAAGCCTGGGAGGCCGGCGACGAAGAAGTAATGGCCCTCTGGCACCGCATGAACGGCTGGGTCTACGACGGCTTCAACGCTACCTACGCCAACATCGGCGTCGATTTCGACAAGTTTTACTACGAGTCGGGCACCTACCTGCTGGGCAAGGAGCGTGTGGAGGAAGGCCTCCAAAAAGGCGTCTTTTTCAAGAAAGAAAACGGCTCGGTCTGGGTCGATTTGCAAGCCGAGGGCCTCGATGAAAAGCTGCTGCTGCGGGCCGATGGCACGAGCGTGTACATCACGCAGGACCTGGGCACGGCCGAGCTCAAATACCAGGATTTTGGCTACGACAGCAGCATTTACGTCATCGCCGACGAGCAGAACTACCACATGCAGGTGCTGCAAGCCACGCTCAAAAAGCTGGGCAAGCCCTACGCCGACGCCATCCACCACCTCAGCTACGGCATGGTCGATTTGCCTTCGGGCAAGATGAAAAGCCGCGAAGGCACCGTAGTCGATGCCGACGAGCTGGTGAAGGAAGTAGAGGAAGCTGCCGAAGCCGCGACCCTCGAAAAAGGCAAGACCGAAGGCCTCAGCGAGGAAGAGCTAGCCGAACTGTACCACACGCTGGGCCTGGGCGCGCTGAAATACTACCTGCTAAAAGTAGACCCCAAAAAGCGCATGCTTTTCAACCCCGCCGAGTCGGTGCGGCTCGAAGGCGATACGGGACCGTTTGTGCAGTATTCCTACGCTCGTATTTCGTCGATTCGCCGCAGGGCGTTGGCGCAAGGCGTAGTGGAAACGACGGATTTTAGCCAATACGGCGAGCTGCATCCTACCGAGCAGGAGTTGATACAGCAATTGGCTGGCTACGCGGGCGTGGTGGCCGAAGCGGCGCGCGCGCTTTCGCCGGCCGTTATCGCGCAGTATGTCTACGAAGTAGCAAAGAGCTATAACCGTTTCTTTACGGAGGTGCCGATTTTGAAAGAGGACATCGAGCCAACCAAAAAAGCTTTCCGCGTAGCGCTGTCGGCCAAAACCGCCGAAACCATCAAAACCAGCCTCGGCCTGCTCGGCATCGACGTGCCCGAGCGCATGTAAGTAGTCGGGATTACAAAAAAGGTACAAGGGTCATGCTGAGCGCAGCGCAGCATCTCTACCGCACCGTCCAAGTGCCGTTCGGTAGAGATGCTACGCTGCGCTCAGCATGACCCGTTTTTTCTAGTATTAAATTAAAAATCAACCATGAAAAGCGTAGCAGTGTACTGCGGCTCCAACAGCGGCAACCAACCGATGTATACCCAGCAAGCCCAGGAGATGGGCCGCGAGCTGGCGCGGCGCGGCCTCACGCTCGTGTACGGTGGCGGCTGCGTGGGCCTCATGGGCACCATCGCCGATGCCGTGCTGGCCGAGGGCGGCAAAGTTATCGGCGTTATTCCCAGCTTTTTGGCCGATAAAGAGCTGGCGCACACGGGCTGCACCGAGTTGCACGTGGTCGAAACCATGCACCAGCGCAAGCTGCTCATGGCCGACTTGGCCGAGGGTTTCGTGGCCATGCCCGGTGGCTTTGGCACGCTCGAAGAGCTGTTTGAAGTGCTGACTTGGGGCCAGCTAGGCCTGCACGGTAAGCCCGTGGGCCTGCTCAATACGCTGGGCTTTTACGATGCGCTGCTGGGCTTGCTCGACCACATGAGCGCCGAGGCGTTTTTGCGCCCCGAAAACCGGACGCAGGTATTGCAGCACGCCAGCCCCGCCGCCCTGCTCGACGCCATGGCCGACTACCGGCCCCAGCGCCTGGAAAAATGGCTGACGCCCCAAACTACTTGAATTCGAAAAACTTCACCAAGGCTACAGCTAGCTGAGGAAAAGTTAAGGAGAACTTAATGGGGGCTTCAGCCGGAGCGTGGAGCTTTGCGCGGCGAAACTGCGGGCCTGTTGGCTTCTGACTGACAGGTGAGAACGCAGTTTGGTCGCGCAACTCCTTACGTCCCAACCGCGATTGGGCACCCGCCTATGCCTCCTTCCGACGACCAGCTTGACCTGGCAAATGACCCCAAGCGCGGCAGCATCCGCGCGCTACGGGCACTCAATTTCTTCGTGGCCGACGTGCAAAACGGCATGGGGCCGTACATGGCGCTGTTTCTGCAAGCCAGCGTGCGCTGGAACCAGGCCCAGATTGGTTCGGCGCTGGCGGCGGGCAACATCGCGCAGGTGCTGGCCCAGGCGCCCGCCGGCACCCTCATCGACCGCCTGCGCCAGAAGCGGGGGCTGCTGCTGGTCAGCATCGGGCTGATAGTAACGGCTGTGCTGGCCACGGCCTTCTTCACTACTTGGCCGGTGGTAATGGGTGGGCAGGCGCTGGTGGGCGTGGCGGGGGCCGTGTTTCCGCCTTGCCTGGCGGCCATCGCGCTGGGGCTGGTGGGCCGGGCGCGCTTCGACCGGGCGCAGGGTACCAACCAGGCGTTTAATGCGGCCGGCAACATGTTTGCCGCACTGGCGCTGGGGGCGGCGGGCTACTATTTTAGCTTGCGCTGGATGTTCTACCTGATAGCTGCGCTGGCGGTCGGGGCCATTATCTGCGTGCTCCGCATCAAGGGCGAGGACATTGATTTTGACTTGGCGCGCGGGGCCGACCCGGCCGACGGCGGCGCGAAGAGCGACCCAAAATCGCCGGCCGCGAGCGGTAGTCTGAGCGAGGGCCTGAAAGACTTGCTACGTGGCTTCCGCGAGTTATTAGGCCAAAAAGCCGTGCTGGTTTTCCTGGTGTCGGCCGTTATTTTTCACTTTGCCAACGCGGCCATGGTGCCATTGGTGACGCAGCTGCTGGCCGGTGGCCAGGGGCCGAAGCAGGCGGTGCTGTTCACCTCGGGCTACATGCTGGCCTCGCAGCTAGTATTTATGGTGGTGGCGGCGAGCTGCGGCCGGCTGGCGGGCCGGCTCGGGCGCAAGCCGCTGTTTCTGTTTGGGTTTGCGGCGCTGGCGGCGCGCGGGGTGCTCTACACGCTCAGCCACCATCCGGCCGCGCTCATCGCGGTGCAGTGCATGGATGGGCTGGGCGCGGGCATTTTTGGGGTAGTGGGCGTGCTTATCATCGCCGACCTCACCAAGGGCACCGGGCGCTTCAACACGGCGCAGGGCGCCATTGCCACGGCTCAGGGGCTCGGTGCGTTTTTAAGCAATTCAGTGTCGGGCTACCTAGCCAAAAGCCACGGTTACGATTTCACGTTTCTAGTACTGGCGGGTATCGCGGGGGCGGGGTTGGTTTTCTTTTGGTTGCTGATGCCCGAAACCCGGCAGGCGGCCGAGGAGCCGGCAGTGGCGTAGGTGGTGGGGGCTAAATTCAACCCCCGGTGGCTGAAGAAAAATTAATTCGGGCTTCAGGCACTCCTAAGGTGGGGCTGGCAATTTTGAATCAGGAAAGCGGAACAAACCGCCGCCCTTACCCAACTCTTTTCCATGTCGTACTTCAAGTTTCAGCCTACTGCCGTTGCCGCCCTGGCGGCCCTCCTGCTGGCCGGCCCCCTGGCCCACGCGCAGCAAGCCCCTGCCACCACTGGCAAAGTCAAAACGAAAACCAAGCGCGCCCCGGCTACCCAGACTGCCCCGGCGCCGGCCGCCGCTGGTGCTGCGCTCGCCCCGCCGCCCCCCGCAGTCGGTGGCCCCCGCCCGCCCCGCCCCGGCGATGGCCCTGGGCGCCCCGGCGACGGCCCCGGCCGCCCCGATGGCCCCGGCCCCCGCAAAGGTGGTGCGCAGGTCCTCACCGATTTCAGTGGCACGCTCACCAACTACACTGCCGCCAACGACGACCAGGTGTACGATGCCTTTACCCTGAAAACCAGCACCGGCACCGAAACCGTGCGCTTTCCGCGCCACCTGGCCCAGGCCCTGATGGCCGCCGCCAAAGCTGGTAGCCAGGTTACCGTATCGGGCTTCCGCGACACCGACCCCGAGGGCCGCCCTGCCCTGCACCTGGTGAGCCTCACCGCTGGCGGCCAAACCGTGCGCGACACGCCGCCCGTGCGCCCCACCACCCCGCCCACCGAGGAGGCCGCTACCGTGCGCGGCACCGTGCAGCGCCTTGGTCAAGACCCTAAAGGCCGCACCAACGCGCTAGTAATGAACGACGGCACCATCGTGCGCCTCTCGCCCGCCGCCGCCGAGCAGCTAGCTGAAAAGCTGAGAGTAGGCGCCACCGTGGCCGCTACCGGTGCGCTGCGCGCCGCCGCCCCCGGCGAGGTCGCCGCCAAGCCCGTGCGCGTGGTGCGCGCCCAAACCATTACCCTCGACGGGGTGCAGTTTTTGGTGCAATAAAGGGGTAAATAGGCCCCCGCGTCTGTCATGCTGAACGTAGTGAAGCAGCTCTATCGCACCGTTGAATGAAGCGGTAGAGCTGCTTCGCTGCGCTCAGCATGACAAACGTGTTTTAACGCCATTTTACCTCGGCTTTACGTAGGCCACGCAGCAGTTTTATTTCCTTCTGAAATGCGTATTCTGGTAATCGAAGACGAACCTCGGCTGGCCGAGTTTGTGCGGCAGGGGCTGGGCCAGGCGGGCCACCTCGCCGACGGGGCCGACAACGGGGCCACCGGCCTCGAAATGGCCGCTGCCACGCCCTACGACGTAATTTTGCTCGACCTGATGCTGCCCGGCCAAAACGGCCTCGACGTGCTGCGCAACCTGCGCGAGTTCGGCATCAACACGCCCGTTATCATCGTGAGCGCGCTCGGCGGCACCGAGCACGTCATAAAAGGGCTCGACGCCGGGGCGGTCGATTATTTGCGCAAGCCGTTTGCCTTTGAGGAGTTATTGGCCCGTCTGCGCACCGTGCAGCGCCGCTCGGCCTCGGCCGAAGCGCCCGTGCTGCGCCTCGCCGACCTGGAGCTCGACCTCGTGCACCGCCGCGTGAGCCGCGCCGGCCAGGTGCTCACGCTCACCAACCGCGAGTTTGCCCTGCTTGAATTATTGCTGCGCAACCCCAACCGCGTGGTGACCAAAACCCGCATCGCCGAAAAAGTGTGGGAAGTCGATTTTGACATGGGTTCCAACGTGATAGAAGTGCACCTCTCGCAACTGCGCAGCAAGCTCGACCGCGCCTTCCCCAACCTGCCGCCGCTGCTCGAAACCGTGGTAGGCCACGGCTACCGGCTGCACGACCCGGCCGCCGCCCGATGAGGGCGCTGCGGGGCCTGCGCGGGCAGCTGGCGCTGGCCTTCGCACTGGTATTTGGGCTGGTGGTGGGGCTGGCCGGCCTCTACCAATACCGGCAGGTGGGCCGTGTGCTGCACCAGGGGGCCGAAAACCGCCTGCGTGCCCGCGCCCTAGTGCTGCTGAATAAGGTAGAGGTAAGCGGGGCCGTGCCGGTGGTGCCGCTGCCCAGCCGCGGCGAGCAAATGCGCGTGGTGGTCGAGGCCAGCGGCCAAGCCAGCCGCGAGCTGTTCCACTCGCCGGGTTTTGGGGCCCCGAGTAAGAAGGAAGAAAACAGCCTGGTCGAAGTGCAGGCTGCTACTTACGACTACTCGGGCCGCCCGGTGCGGGTGCGGCTGTGGCTGGCGCACTCGGCCGCGCCGCTGCTGGCCGACCTGGGGCGCGTGCGGCTGGGGCTGTGGGGCGCGCTGGCGGGCAGCCTGGGGCTGGCGGCTGCCTTGGCCGCCATTTTGGGCTGGTGGGTGCTGCGGCCGCTACGGCGCATCAGCCGGCAAGCGCGGCGCATTGGGGCGGCGCCGGGCGCCGAGCGCCTGCCCGAGCCCGCCACCGGCGACGAGGTGCAGGAGCTGGCCCAGGCTCTCAACCGCATGCTCGACCGCCTGCAAGCCGGGGCCGAATTGCAGGATAATTTTCTGGCCGCCGCCGCCCACGAGCTGCGCACCCCGCTGGCCGTGCTCCAGACCGGCCTCGCCGTCACGCGCCAATCGCCGGAGCTGCCCGCCAGCCTGCGCGCCCCGCTCGATGCCCAAAGCCAGGAGCTACAGCGCCTGGGCCGGCTGGTCGAAGACTTCCTGCTGGTAAGCCGGCTGCGCTCCGACGCGCTGCCCCTCGCGCGCCGCCCCGTGCCGCTCGATGAGCTGGTGCTCGCCGCCGCCGACCAGCTCGGGCCGCGTTTTCGGGCCGCCGGCCGGCAGCTCGATTTAGCGATTGATGAAAGCGTGGCCGACTACACCGTAGCTGGCGATGCCGACAAGCTAACCACCGTCATCCTCAATCTGCTGGACAATGCCCTGCGCCACGCGCCGCCCGGCGCGGCCGTGCGGGTAGCAGTAGGGCAGGAGCCCGAAACCGGCCTTTTTTACGCCGAAGTCAGTAATCCCATTCATACTTCTTTGGGCGACCTATCGCGCCTCACCACTGCCCGCTACCAGGCCGATGTGCTCAGCGGCGGCGCGGGCCTGGGGCTGTGGCTGAGCAACCGCATCGCCGAACTGCACGGCGCCCCGCTGGCCTTGCGCGAGGCCAACGGGGCGCTGTACGTGCGGCTGCGGTTGCAGTAAGCGACTATCTCGCCAGGCGCAACCCTGTGAACTGCCAGCGCTTATCGGCGTGAAAGAAATTGCGGTATGTGAGGCGAATGTGGCTTTCGGGCGTGGCGCACGAGCCACCGCGCAGCACGAGCTGGTTCAGCATAAACTTGCCGTTGTACTCACCAAGCGCCCCGGCGGCGCGCTGGTAGCCGGGGTAGGGGTGGTAAGCCGAATACGTCCATTCCCAACAGTCGCCGAGCAGTTGGTGGCACTGCGCGGGGTCGGCATCGGCGGCCAGGGGCTGCGGGTCGAAGTGCCCGGTTTCGAGCCAGTTGCCACCTTGCGGCGCGGCCTCGAAGTGGCGGGCAGCCACTTCCCATTCGGCCTCGGTGGGCAGGCGGGCGCCGGCCCACTGCGCGTAGGCATCGGCTTCGTAGAAGCTGATGTGCGATACCGGCGCGGCCAGCGCCAGCGGCGCCAAGCCAGTGGGGCCGTAGCGTAGCCACTGGCCCTCCGTGGTTTTGGACCAGTAGAGCGGGGCCGCCCAGCCTTCGCGGTTCACCAAATCCCAGCCCTCGCCCAGCCAGAACTGAAACTGCTGGTAGCCACCGGCCTCGATAAATTGGAGGAAGTCGCTGTTGGTCACGAGCCGGTTTTGCAGCTCAAACGGCGCGACCAGCACCTCGTGCACGGGCAGTTCATTATCAAACGAAAAGCCCGCTTGCTGGTGCCCAACGGCATAGATGCCGCCCGGCACCGACAGCCACGCCGCGGTGGGCAGCGATGAGCTATTCTGCTCATGGCCCGTTGCTACTTGCTCAGTAGTTAAGTAGCCCGGTGCCAACGGGTTGGTACTGAGGATGTACTTGATATCGGTAGCCAGTAGTTCCTGGTGCTGCTGCTCGTGGTGCAGGCCCAGCTCCAGCAGCTCGGTGGCGGCGGCGGGCAGCTCGGCCCAATTGGCGAGTAGAGCGGCCATGTGCTCATCCACGTAGGTGCGGTAGCGGTACACGTCGGCCAGGGGCGGGCGCGAGAGCGTGCCCCGGTCGGCCCGATTAACTCTGGAACCTAAAGAATTGTAATAGGAGTTGAAGAGAAAGGCGTAGTCGGGGTGAAAGACCTCGTAGCCGGGCAAATAATTTTTGAGCAAAAAAGTCTCCCAAAACCAAGTGGTATGGGCCAGGTGCCACTTGGGCGGGCTCACGTCGAGGGTGGGCTGCACCACGGTGTCTTCGGGCAGCAGCGGCTGCACCAGGGCCACCGACTGCGCCCGCACGGCCTGGTAGTGGGCCAGTGGGGCGGCCGGGCGGCTAGTCAGAACGCTAGTATCGCTTAAAAAGGTAAAAGTCATGCGCTAAAAAATAAAGTGAAATCAGGCTATTATCAGTACTACCGTCATTTTAGGACAATGTTGCGGTCAGCCAGCAGCTCAGGTGCATAAAACGTGTTACTAGAGTATTACATAGTAGTAATATACCAAGACTTGGCTTTGCCGGCCGGGCGCCCGCGCCTCGGTATTAAACAAAACTCTACCGCAAGTACGTAACTGTTGCTAAGTACTATGTAGTATTTATAAAAGTATAAGTAGTATTTATTTGTTACTTTGCAGCGCTGTTGTTTAGCTTCATTTATTCTTTCGGCCTGACAAGTTTTTCCTCCTATCTCCTTACCTCCTATGGCAACTACCCCAACCCCGGCTTCGGCCGCCGATTCTAAACGTCCACTTCGCCCTGCCAATCGCATCGGCGAAAAAAGCCGCCGTGGCTTCGCCGCCATGTCGCCCGAGCAGCAGAAGCGCATCGCCAGCGAAGGCGGCCGGGCTTCGCACCAGAGTGGCCGCGGCCACCGCTTCTCGCCCGAAGAGGCGCGCGAAGCTGGCCGCAAGGGTGGCCAAATCAGCCGCCGTGGCAAAAAGAAAACCGACCCCACCGCCTAGCAACAGGTTTACTATACCGGCCGAATGAAGTGTGCGCGACCGGGCAGCTAAGCTGCCCGGTCGTTTTTGCGGTGGTGGGCAAAAGCTGAGCGGGCGCATCTTTGCGGTTATGTTGACTTTGTCTTACCAGCGGCGAGCGCTACGCTTCAACTTTCCGGCCCGCACGTCGCGCGGGGCGCTCACCGAGCACACTGCCTACTACCTGGCTCTGCGCGATATGCGCAATTCGGGCCGTCCAGGCTGGGGCGAAGCTGCGCCCCTGGCGGGCCTCAGCCCCGATTTTGGCCCCAGCTGCGAGGCGCAGGTGCGGCAGCTATGCGAGGCGGTAAATAAACAACGCTACACCTTTCTGGAAGATATTCAGCCGCTGAAACTGGTGCGTGAGGAGCAGCCCGCGCTGCGCTTCGCCCTCGAAACGGCCGTGCTAGACCTAGCGCACGGTGGTCGCCACCAGTTGTATACCAATGCGTTTGCGCGGGGCGAAGCCGCTATTCCAATCAATGGGCTGGTGTGGATGGGCGACGCGCCGTTCATGCGCGCGCAGATTCGGCAGAAGCTGGCCGCCGGCTACTCGTGCCTCAAGCTCAAAATCGGCAGTCTCGATTTTGCCACCGAGCTGGCTTTGCTAGCCGAAATCCGGGCCGAGGCCAGCCCCGCCGAGCTAACGCTACGCGTTGATGCCAACGGGGCTTTCAGCCCCGCCGAGGCGCTGGGCAAGCTCGACCAGCTGGCGCGCTTTGGCGTGCACTCCATCGAGCAGCCCCTGGCGGCCGGGCAGTGGGCGGCGCTGGCCGAAGTGTGCCGGCAGTCGCCCATTCCGGTGGCGCTCGATGAGGAATTAATCGGCCTCACCGACCCCGCCCGGCAAGAAGCGCTGCTGGCCGAGGTGCAGCCGCCCTACCTCGTGCTAAAGCCCACGCTGCTAGGCGGCCACGCCGCCACCCAGCGCTGGGTGAGCCTAGCCCAAACCCAGGGCATAGGCTGGTGGATAACCTCGGCCCTGGAATCAAACATCGGCCTCAATGCCGTGGCGCAGCTCACGGGCGAATACGACGTGGCGGGCTTTGCCCAAGGCCTGGGCACCGGCCAGCTCTACCACAACAACGTGGCCGCCCCGCTGCGCATCGCGCACGGCGCGCTGCACTACGACCCGGCCGGGCCGTGGGAGCAGCCGTAGCGGGGCAGTGCTGCCACGTTTTGGGGGCAAAATGATTGATAAAATGCTGACGAACCAGACTTTAGTATCGGTGTTGGAAGGCGAAAGGTACCGGGCTGAAGCTTATTCAGCCCGCCAATGAAGCGCGGGTGAGCTACTAATTCGCGGGCCGTTGTAGCTTTAAGCGACGCTGTTGCAAATGCCGCCCGCGATGATTGTTCTGGTACTTTTGGTAGCGAAGCTGCGCGGCCTGTGCGGGGCCCTCGGCTGGCGCGTGCTGGTGCTGCTGGCAGCGCTACTGCCCGGCCCGGAGGCCTGCGCGCAACCCAGCCAGCCCTTCCAGCTGGCCCGGCCTAGGGCGCGGCGGGCGGTGCTCAAGTTCGACATGCACCGCAATCTGATAATAGTGGCGGCACGGCTCAATGGGCTGGGGCCGTACCATTTCCTGCTCGACACGGGGGTGGCCACCAGCCTCATTACCAACCCCGCCCTGGCCGATTCGCTGCACCTAACGCTGGGTGAAGAACTGCGCGTGGTGGGCGCCGGCGGCGAAGACACGCCCCTGCGTGCCTACCGCACCAACGCCCTGCGCGTGGAACTGCCCGGCGTGGTGGCCCCCAGCATGAGCTGGCTCATTCTCTCCGACGATGCCCTGAACCTATCGGGCTACGCGGGCACCCGGATTGACGGTATTTTGGGCAGCGAGTTTTTTCGGTCGCTCACCGTGGCCATCTGGCCGCAGCGCGGGCAGCTGGTGTGCCATGCCCCCGACCGCTACCGGCCGCCGCGCCGCTGGGCCAGCCTGCCGCTGCTGCTCGCGCAAGGCAAGCCCTACCTCGAAGCCGGGGTGGAGCAGCTGCCCGCCGCCACCGAGGCGACCCCGGCCGCCGCGCCGCTGCCGCTGCGGCTGCTGCTCGACACCGGCGCCGGCCACGCCCTCAGCCTCGAAACTACCGCCGACCGCCGCCTGCACCTGCCCGCCGCGCACCTGCGCGCCGACCTGGGCCGGGGCCTCAGCGGCACTATCACGGGCTATTTGGGGCGGGTGGGCGCGGTGCGGCTGGGGCGCTACCGGCTGGGGCAGGTGCTCACCTCGTTCCCCGACTCGGGGCAGGTGCACCAGCGCCTGCGCCAGCAAGATGCTCAGCGCCAGGGCAACCTGGGCTACGAGGCCCTCAAGCGCTTCAACCTCGTTATCGACTACCCGCACCAGCGCCTGCTGCTGCGCCCCAACGGCCAGTACCGCCAGCCTTTCGAGCACGACATGAGCGGCCTCGACCTGCTGGCCGCCGGCCCCGGCCTGCGCCACTGCCTCATCACGGGTGTGGCGGCGGGCTCGCCAGCGGCGGCGGCGGGCATTTTGCCTGATGATGAACTGCTGGCCATCAATGCGTTGCCGGCCGCCGTGCTTTCGCTCTCCGAGATAGCGCGGCTGCTGCGCGCCCAGGATGGCCAGCGCCTGCACCTGGTGCTGCGCCGCGCCGATGGCGAGCTGCTCGCCGTGAGCCTGCAGCTGCGCCGCCAGATTTGATGCCGCCCCGCTAGCCGCCGCGTAATAGGCAGGCTAGCTTTAGCTTTGGGGCGGCAAGCCGCCGCGCTGGCCGCCTTTTTTGCTTACTGCCCGCCTCCACTCCTTGGAAACGCTCCCGCCCGCGCTGCGCGCCAACCAGCACATTTACCGCGATTACTTCGACGAGGAGTTTACCAGGTCTATCGACGAGAATATCTTGCAGCTGCTCGACCGGGTGTGGTTCCGGTCGCGGCTGGTGGGGTTTGCGCCGTTTCCGGCGCGCAACAACCCCGACCGGCCGCTGATTTTTGCTTCCAACCATTCGGGCATGGCCTTTCCTTGGGATGCCATCGTGGTGCTGGCGCACCTGTTCAGGACGCTGCCCGAGCACTACCACACCATGCCGCGGCCCATGTCGGCCCCGCTGCTCTCCAAAACGGTGCTCATGAACCCGTACCTGGTGCGGCACTTCTGGAAAAAATGCGGCTGCGTGGAAGCCACCACGCTGAACTTCGAAACCATGATGCACAACCCCACGCACAACCTCATGGTGTACCCCGAGGGCGTGCCGGGCATCGGCAA
>JAKONR010000001.1 GCA_022701825.1 Hymenobacteraceae bacterium
CCATTCCGAACAGAGTCGTTAAGCCCCGGTGCGCCTATGGTACTGCCTTCACCGGTGGGAGAGTCGGTCGCCGCCAACTTTATCGTAGCGCCCCCTGCTTCGCTTTTACCAGCGACCAGCAGGGGGCGCTTTGCGTTTATGAGCCCTTCTATTAATTATGGCATAATAAATGTCCCGTTGTATGGGTTCTGCTGCTTTCTTGAGCTTAAGAACGTAATAAACAATTATAAACTAACTAGCCGCGCTAAGCTATCTTAGCAGTGTTGCCATAGCCGGCAAGCCAAAACATAAATATTACTGTGGATTCTACCCCCAAACATGCTTTTCACGCTGCTTGTCTAGAATACGTGCAACAGCGGCTTGAGGAAGCTCGTGCGGGTATGATGGCCGCGCAGGAGTCTTCGAATACCGAAACGAAAAGTAGTGCGGGGGATAAATACGAGACTGGCCGCGCCATGGCCCAACAAGAGCGCGACCGCCATGCAATGCAGCTTCATGAGGCTCAGCAGTTGCTGGGTATTCTGCAAAAGACAAATTCTTTGCTGCCGAGTGAGCTTGTGCGAACTGGGGCATTGGTAACCACTACGCTGGGTTTATTTTATTTGAGTATCGGGGCCGGTAAGCTGCGTACAAACCAAGGGCAGGAGTTTATGGCTGTGTCGCCAGCCGCGCCTATTATGTTAGCTCTTGGTGGCAAGCGGGCCGGGGATGAGGTGCTTTTTAATGGCAAACTGGTGCGCGTGCTGGCCGTGGAATGAGTAGTTACATCTAGTAGCCGTACCCGGCTGGCCGCGTCAATTGTATAAGGCAGTATCTCTAGATTGCTACGCTCGTGCCAGCTGAAACAAAAACTACCCCTTTGCAAAATGTAGCGCGCTACGTGCTCGGTACCTTCATGGTCGGAGCAGGCGTGGGCTACCTTACCTTCGCTCGCAAGCCTTTTCAGGCCCAGGTGCCCGACTGGATGCCGCAGGATAAGGATACCGTCGTGCTTGAGTCAGGAATAGTCGAAATAGGATTGGGCTTGCTGATGCTACTCAACAAGCGGTATAAAGCGCCCATGGGCGTAGGACTGGCGGCATTTTATGCGGCCGTCTTTCCAGGCAACATCCATCAATATCTCAGCGGTCTGCCGGCACTCAACCTCGATACCGAGCGCAAACGCTACGTGCGCCTATTCTTCCAGCCGGTGCTTATCGGGGTTGCGCTGTGGAGCACGGGCGTTTTCAATCCAAAGCGCAACTAGTCAAAGTCGCTATCAAGGCCTTGTAAGCAGCCTTTTGGGGCCAATATATTAAAACTCAGGCTACAGGGTTTGCATTGCCAGGCGTGGCGGGCTATTTTTCGTTGCGAGCCACTACAAACATGCGGTCGCCGAAGCGCCCGGTGAGCTTGTTGAGCCAGTACGTGGGGTACTGCGTGCCGAGCTTGGTAACCTGCTCCGCCAAATTGCCGCCCAGGCGGATATGCGCCGGGGCTTTCACTGGGTTTTGCAAATCGACCACCGAGAAGCCGTTCTTAGCCAGCATCTTGCGGATGGTGGTCGGCGTGAACTCGTAGAGGTGGTAGGGCGGAATATCCATGCGGCGCTGGCGGCCCAATGCTTTGTAGGCCGCGAAGCCCAGGCGCATGCTCGGCAGGTTGGTAACGCTGGGCAGGGCCAGTACCAGCAAGCCGCCGGGGCTGAGAATGCGGCCAAACTTGCGGATGGCGGCGGCTGGCGACAACAGGTGCTCGAGCACATCGCCGAGGTAGGCGAGGTCAAACTGATTTTCGTGGAAGTCCTCGGTGGTTTCGATGTTGCCGGTTACCACGGGCAGGTGCAGCTCGCGGCGAGCGTAGTCGGCGGCGTGGGCGCTTATTTCGAGGCCGTGGGTATCCCAGCCCAGGCTTTGTAGACTTTTGAGGGTGTAGCCGGGGCCGCAGCCCACCTCCAGGTACCGAAACTTGCGGCCGGGGTAGTGCTGCTGCATGTAGCGCGTAAACTTATCCTCCTTCACCTGGCTCAAATCCAGGTTTTTGCCTTCCTCAATAAAAGCTTTGTCTTTTTCGGTGCGGTCATAGTTGGGGCGCTCCGTGAAGTACTCCTTGCCGTAAAGTTTTTCGAGCTGCGCGGGCGTGGGCTGCGGGTCCAGAAAAACCAGGTCGCAGCTGCGGCAGCGGGTGCCTTGCAGGCGCTGGCCGTCAAACAGATAGTAAAAGGGCAGGGGCTCGAAGCTGGTGGTTCCGCACAAGTCGCAGTGGCGCAAAGTATTCATTTAGCAGGTATCCTTCAACATTTAGCAGGCAACTGGCTGGCTGGTAAATATGTCCGATTCTACCCGTAAAGTTCAGCATGAGAACCCAACCAGGCAGCGGGCCGTTGGTTGAGTACTAAACTAAGAACCGATACTTGTTTTATGCTAACTGAAAAGCTGGATGCCGTCGTAATCGGGGCTGGCCCCGTGGGCCTGGCTTGCGCGCTCGAAATTCAACGCCAGGGCCTCACCGTGACGGTAGTGGACAAGGGCGCCCTCGTCAATTCCATCGTGGGCTACCCCACCAACATGGAGTTTTTTTCTACGCCCGAGCTGCTCGAAATCGGTGGCCATCCCTTCCCGATGGCTTCTTACAAGCCGCACCGCGAAGACGCCCTCGACTACTACCAGCGTGTGGCGGCCGCCGAAAAGCTCGATTTGCGCCTCTACGAGCGCGTAACCGGCCTGCGCGGCCAAGCCGGCGACTTTGTGGTGGAAACGACGAAAGGTGAAATTGCGGCCCGCGCCGTAGTGGTAGCCACTGGTTTCTTCGATGTGCCCAACACACTCGGCATTCCGGGCGAGGAGTTGCCGCACGTGAACCATTACTACAAGGAGCCCTACGCCCACGCCGGCCGGACGGTGGTGGTGGTGGGGGCCAAAAACTCGTCGGCCAAGGCTGCTTTGGCGCTGGCCCGGGCTGGCGCGCGCGTGACGCTGGTAGTACGCGGCGGCGAGGTGTCGGAAAGCGTGAAATACTGGATTCGGCCCGATTTGCTCAATCGCATCAAGGAAGGGCGCATCACGGCGTATTTCAATACTACTATCACGGCTATCACACCGGGCACAGTAGAGGTCGTTACGCCCGCAGGCCCGCGCAGCCTGCCGGCCGACTACGTGTACGCCCTCACCGGCTACCGGCCCGACTACACGCTGCTAACCGATATGCTGGCTTTGCCGCTGGACGAAAACGACGCGGCCCGCCCGCCGCTCCACGACCCTGCCACCCACGAAACGGCCCGGCCCGGCGTATACGCGGCGGGCACGGTGTGCGGCGGGCTCGCCACCAGCCGCTGGTTTATTGAGAACGGCCGCCACCACGCGCAGTTGATTGCAGGGGCTTTAGCTAAACATCCTGCTTAAAATAAGGGAGGGAAGCATAGTTTTAAATCTATGCTTCCCTCCCTTATTTTAGCCTGCCTAAGCTGCTTATTGAGCCACAAGCGTTACGTCAACGGTATAAGAGGCACCACTTGCGCTCTGCGTACCAGATAGGTGCAGCGTCTTAGCATTCAGCTCCTTAATATCAAGAGCGCTGGATGGAAAAGCTTGGTTGGGCAGCATCATAGTCAATTTTTGGTCCCCGCTGCTAAAAGCCCAGGTACCAGTTTCTTTCTGGGGGTCCGAAGAACTGCACTTAGTAGTTCCCGCATCAACAACGAGACTTTTATCGGTGTTGAATTTATAAGCGTCGTCTTTGTCGCAGGTTTCAAAGGCATCGCTAGAAGTAGTTGCACCACCGACAGTTATCGAAATAGTACCTGACGACGGCTTCCAGTTATGGCTGGTCAGGAGGTCAGTATTGGAGGTAGCAGGCGCGTTTTCGCTGTCTTTTTTGCAAGCACTAAGTGCCGTAGCAGCTACTAGAAGCAAGGAAAGCTTTTTCATTAGGTTTTAGAGAAATAAAAATTGATAAGACACTACAAATATATAGTAAGCAAGCATATTAAACCGCTGGCTATTATATAATTTGCTTATTATCATTACGCGTATTATTTAGGAGGTATTAGTTGTAATTATTTGATGTTTGCTTCAACTTAATTTATACTTATTCTAAAACCCAGCCGCCGCCTGTGGGCATTTCTCAGCGGCTACCACGGCATACGAGTACCCCGCCTTGCCGCCGCGCTGGAAGAAAGCGCAGGCGCTCGTCGTATCGCCCATTTGCTGAGCTAGCCGGCCCAGTAAGAACAGGGTGCGGCCATCTTCGGGCTGGCTTTCGAGCGCCTGAAAGTAGACGGCGCGGGCCTCGGCGTAGCGGGCCAGGTGGGCTAGGGCCGCGCCCTCGGCCTGCAGGTAGCCCAGCGGCACGGGCTGGCCCCGGCGGGCGTATTGCTGGTGCCCGCGGTGCAGGTCGGCCAGGGCGGGGCGGGGGCTGCGCAGGTCGAGCAGGCGGTTTTCGCCGCGGGCCAGGTGGGCTTCGGCCAGCGCCGAATCGAGCCGCAAAGCCCGTGAAAAGCTGGTTTCGGCCTCCTGGGGCTGGTGCAGCTGAGCCTGGCAGCGGCCCAGGCGGTAGAGCAGGCGCGCCGCCTCGGGCGTAGGCAAGGTATTTTGGCCATCGGCCGCGGCCAGCAGAGCAGCCTCGTAGTCGGCGCGGGCGGCGGCGTAGTCGTGGCGAATATCCTGCGCCAGCTGGCCCCGCAGGCGCAGGGCGGGCGCGTAGTCGTCGCGAAACGTCAGCGATTCATCGAGCAGGCCATACGCCGCGTCCCACTGGCCTTGGGCGAAAGCCCGCCGGGCTTCCTGGTAGCTGGTGCCAGCGGCTACGCGGTCCATCACGATTTTGGCCGAAATGCCAAACAAAAAAATCAGCCCCACGATGATGGCCACTAGCCAAAAGTCCTGCCGGTTGAAGCGCACCCGCTGGCGCGAGGTGCGCTGCTGGTAGTGGCGCTCGCGGGCACCGGCGGGCGGGCGGGTGCGCAGGGGCGGGGCGGGGGCGGGCGTCGGCATTTTGTACACCGAAGGGCCACCCGCGGCGGCCTCGGCCGTAGCGCGGCGCTGGGCCTCGGCCTGCCGGGTAGCGTGCTGAAGCTGAAAGTCATACTGTGCCCGGCGGCCGGGGTCGCCGAGCGTGCGATAGGCCGTGGCCACGGCCTTAAACTGCTCTTCGTGGCGCGGGTCGCCGCCGTGCTTGTCGGGGTGTAGCTGGTTGGCTAAGCGTCGGTAGGCTTGTTTGATAGCCTCGGCCGAAGCCGTGGGCAGCACTCCGAGCACTAGGTAATGATTTTGACTCACGCCCTGAAAAAATTAAAGAAAAGCTAGCGGCAAAAGGCAGCCCCCGCCAGAAGTTTTGCGTAAAGAACGCCCCGGACGGCCGCGCAGTTGCCGCCGCCGCCGCCCTTCAAACCGCAATTTCTCGCTAAACATTTCCGCACCCATGGCTACCCTGACCGACGACAAAACGCCGCGCAACGACAGCCTTATCGGCAACCTGACCGGTTATCTCGACACGCGCATTGATTTGGTGCGCCTCGAAACCCAAGAAAAAGTAAAAGGCGTTTTCGTGAGTACCGTGCACGGTGTGGCCTTGGCTTTCCTAGGGGTGCTGTTCATTATTTTCGGCTCCGTGTACCTAGGCTTGGCCCTAAATCAGGTGCTGGAGAGCCCTTCGGCGGGCTTTGGCATCGTGGCGGCGCTATACTTGGTGCTGGCCGTGCTGTTTTTTGTGGGCGTCGATAAAAAAGTATTTCAGGGGGTAGCCGATAAGCTGCTCAATAATACCATTTACAAATCGGACAAGCGGGAAGGCAGCCACTAGGCACCATTGCCACGACTATTCTTCACCACTCAGCAAAACAACCCCTTGACATGACCGAGCCGAACAACCCACTGTTTGAGGACGAAAAAGAATTTCTGGAGCGTAAAAAGCTTGAGTATGAGCGCGCTCTGCTCGGCGATGTCGAGGAAATAAAAGAACAAACCATTCAGGTTGGTAAAGTAGCGCTGGTGGGTGCTGGCGTGGTGGGCGGCATTTGGCTGCTCGTCAAGGCTTTCAGTGGCGGCAAGCCTAAGAAGAAGCACAAGCACAAAAAGGCTAAGCACGAAGACTACTTCGACGACTATTCGGGCTTCGATGGGTTTGAGGACGACCACGACCAGGAGTTGCACGACCTGACTTCGACCTACAACTCGCACGAGTATGCCTATGACCACGCCGACCGCTACGGGGCCGAAAGCGATGGCTTTTACCAGGCAGGCGATGAAGACTACCAGGCAAGCAGTGCAGACAGCGTGGGCTATCTCACCGATGAGTATTTGGGCGATGTCGACGACAATGGCCTGAGCGACTACCCCGATTTTCCGGCGCACTCCAGCCCGCAGCACGGTGCCGATGACGCGCCCGATACTACCTACGGCAGCCACGCAGCAGCTCCCGAGCACCTTGCCGTGTACCATACCGATGAGTACCACGGCGACGAGGAGCAGGACGAGCAGGAAACGGCACACTCCTACGCCTCGGCCAACTCGTACCAAGCCCGGCCCTACGACGACAGCCGCCGCCTGCCTGAGTCGACTAGCTTTGCTGATGAGGCAAATGAGCCAGCCGCCGCCCCGTCCGCCAAAAAGCCGTGGCTGGTGCCCGCTATCGTAGCTTTCGCCCAGAGCGAAGCCGGCAAGGTGGTACTGGCGCAGGTAGCGGCCGTGGCCATGGCCTTCGTTAGCAGCAAGGTAAAGGATATCCTGCCGAGCAATGTGGCCGATGCCGATAAAAATGCCGACCTTGCGGCTTCATCGGCCCCCGCGGGTGCATCGCCCGAGGCTTGGCCGGCTACTACCGCTGCTCAGGATGTTTCTGCCGCCGCCAAACACGACGACCTCACCTACCGCGAACCGCTTGCTTGAGGCGTTGCTCGGGCTGCGGGCGTGCGGGCAAAAAGCACTCGCCGTACTGCTTGACCCCGATGACTTTGCCGCCGACCGCATTCACAAGCTGCTGCATCTGACGCGGCAGCATCCCGTTGATTTTTTCCTCGTAGGGGGCAGCCTGGTGCTTACCGAGCACCAGGCTGCCCTTATTGCGTTGCTGAAGGCCGAAGCGCCGCAGGTGCCCGTGCTGCTCTTTCCGAGCCACGCGCTGCACGTGGACCCCGCCGCCGATGGCATCCTGCTGCTGTCGCTGATTTCGGGGCGTAATCCCGATTTTCTCATTGGCCAGCACGTGGTGGCCGCGCCGCGCTTGCGCCAGAGTGGCTTGCAACTGCTGCCTACCGGCTATATGCTGGTTGATAGCGGCCGGCCTACCACGGCCTCGTACATCAGTGGCACCGCGCCTTTGCCCTACGACAAGCCCAGCATCGCGGCGGCTACGGCCATGGCTGGCGAGCAGCTTGGCCTGCGCCTGATGTACCTCGACGGCGGCAGCGGGGCCCAAAATCCCGTGTCAGCGGCCATGATTCGGGCCGTGCGCGCCGCCGTGGAGGCGCCGCTCATCGTGGGCGGCGGGCTGAACACGGGCGAAAAAATAAGTGCTGCCCTGGCCGCCGGGGCCGACCTCGTGGTAGTGGGCAACCACATCGAGCGCAACCCTGAGTTCTTAGCCGAAGCGGTAGCCGCCGTTGCCGCCGCAACGCAGATTCCAACGGATTGAACGGATTTCGCAGATACGCCCAGCTGCGCCGGGCTGGCTATCTAATATCAAGATAAGAAGCCAAAAAAGCCGCCTGAAAAGGCGGCTTTTTTGGCTTCTTACTGGGCATTCTTACCTCGCATAGTCAGCTTGGCGCAGCCAAGCGTATCTGCGAAATCCGTTTAATCCGTTGAAATCTGCGGTCTAGATGTTCATGGCCGACTCGCGGCGGCGCATCTTGCCGGCCGGGATGCCGAACATCATCTTGAAGCGGCGGCAGAAATAGGCGGTGTCCTTGTAGCCCACCTCGCGGCCGATGTCGCGGATGCTTTTCTTGGTAGTGCGCAGCAGCGATACGGCGCGCTCCATGCGCTGGTACTCGATATAGTCCTGCGGGTTGATGTTGGTCAGCATCTTAAAGTACTGGCCTACATAATCTTCGCTCACGCCAGCCACGCCAGCCAGCATCTTGTTCGAGAGGTCGCCGCTGAGGTTCTCCTTGATAAAGTTGAACAAGTCGATGAGGCGCGGGTCTTTAAAGTACGTGCTGTTGGTGGCGAGCTGCTCCACAAACAGGTTGTTGCGCAGAATATAGCGCACCACCTCCACTACAATATTTTCGGTATAGATAGTAATAAGGCGCTCGCGGCCCGGCAGGTCTTGTAGCGTTTCTTCAATAACCTTGATAATAAGATTCGATAGCTTAGAATTGCCCTTAATAACGAACGCCGGCACGTCGAGCGACGCGAAGAAGTTAACCGAATCAAACACCTTGGCCTCGAACGATACGAAGCTGTGGCTTTCCTCAGCATCGCCGATAAGGTCAAGGTTATCGTTGGACGAGAAGAAGCGGTCCTTGTTGGTAATCAGGTCGTCGTTGGAGATAACGCGGGCCGCGCTACCGGCGCCGTAGCCCACGCGGGTAGCGCGGCCACCGGGCACGAACAGCAGCTCGCTTTCCTCCACGATTTGCTCGTCTTCACCAAAGCGAATCTGCCCTTTATGCAATAGGATAAGATTATTGCCTACATCATAAGTATTGCGCGCCGTGAAGGGTTGGCGCAGGACTAGGTTCTTGGCTTTAATGTAGCGGACACCTAGCGATTCGATGACTTTATTGTAATCTTCCATAAGTTAACGGTACGTAACTAGAGTATAAAGGGCTTAAAAGTCCCGAAAGTTACGAACAAAGAATTCAATCCACCATGGAAAAATTCAGTAAAAAGAAAAACCCAGGCCAAAAAGCCTGGGTTTTGTGCAAAACACTACTTCAGAATTCCGTCAAAAACGTCTATTTCAGGATTTCCCGCGAAATCACAATTTTCTGAATCTCCGAAGTGCCTTCATAAATCTGCGTGATTTTGGCGTCGCGCATAAAGCGCTCGACGTGGTATTCTTTGACAAATCCATAACCGCCGTGAATCTGCACGGCCTCCACGGCGGCGTCCATCGCCACTTTCGAAGCGAAGAGCTTGGCCATGGCGCCGCTCTTGGCGTAGTCGGCCTGGTTGTCTTTGTCGGCGGCGGCTTGCAGGCACAGCAGGCGGGCGGCGTCTACGTTGGTGGCCATGTCGGCCAGCTTGAACTGAATGGCCTGGTGCTTGGCAATTTCAACGCCGAAGGCCTTGCGCTCCTTGGCGTACTTGATGCTGAGCTCGAGCGAACCCGAGGCGATGCCCAGCGCCTGCGATGCGATGCCGATGCGGCCACCGGCCAGCACCTGCATGGCGAATTTGAAGCCGAAGCCGTCTTCGCCGATGCGGTTTTCCTTGGGCACCTTCACATCGGTAAACATGAGCGAGCAGGTATCGGAGCCGCGGATGCCGAGCTTATTTTCTTTTGGGCCTTGCTGAAAGCCTTCCATGCCTTTTTCCACGATGAGCACGTTGATGCCGCGGTGCTTGAGTTCGGGGTTGGTTTGGGCGATGACCAGGTACACCGAGGCAGTGGTGCCGTTGGTAATCCAGTTCTTGGTGCCGTTCAGCAGGTAGTGGTCGCCTTTGTCTTCGGCGGTGGTTTTCTGGCTGGTAGCGTCGGAGCCGGCTTCGGGCTCGGAGAGGGCAAACGCGCCGATAATCTCGCCCGAGCACAGGCGGGGCAGGTACTTGCGCTTCTGCTCTTCGGTGCCGTATTTCTCGAGGCCCCAGCAAACCAGCGAGTTATTAACCGACATAATAACCGAGCACGAGGCATCGACCTTGGATATTTCCTCCATCGCCAGCACGTAGCTGATGGTGTCGAGGCCCGAGCCGCCGTATTCGGGGCTCACCATCATGCCCATAAAGCCGAGCTCGCCCATTTTCTTAACTTGCTCGGTGGGGAATTTTTGGTGCTCGTCGCGCTCAATCACGCCGGCCCACAGCTCGCTCTGGGCAAAATCGCGGGCGGCATCGCGGACGGCCAGCTGCTCTTCAGTCAGCTGAAAAGGGGAGGCGGGGGCCATGGTATCAAACATAAAGGGGGTGGATGGGGGCCGAAGCCCAGGGGTGGGAGAAAGGGTAGAATTACGGCCGTAAAAATACGGCCGGCGCGGCAATTGGGCCGAAACGCAAAAGTCGCCAAACCGAGTGCTTTCGGCCTGACGACTTTGCGATAAGGATAGTTCAAACCCGGCGTCCGGCGCTAGTCGCGGCGGCTACCACCCAGAAAAATGCTGACGTAGTACAGCAGCGTGGCCAGTGAGCTGAGCGCGGCGACCACGTAGGTCATGGCAGCCCACCACAGGGCATCTTTGGCCCCAGCGTGCTCCTGCGTGGTCACGACGCCATTCTGGTCCATCCAGGCCAGGGCGCGGCGCGAGGCGTCGAACTCGACGGGTAGCGTGATAAACGAAAACAGGGTGGTGAGCGCGAACAGCCCGATGCCAATACCCAGCGGAATAATACTGGTGCGAATCATAAAAATACCGGCTATCAGGATAAACGGCATCACCTTGGACACGGCCGACAGCGCGGGCACCATGGCCGAGCGAAACTGCAAGAAGCTGTAGGCCTGGGCGTGCTGCACGGCGTGGCCGCACTCGTGGGCTGCTACGGCCGCAGCGGCTACCGAGCGCTCGTTGTACACGTCGGCGCTCAGGTTCACGGTTTTGCTGGTCGGGTCGTAGTGGTCGGTGAGGCTGCCTTCGGTGCTGATAATCTGCACGTCGTAGATGCCGTTGTCGCGCAGCATCTTGGTGGCCACCTCGCGGCCCGTGAGGTTGGCCCGCAGGCCCATTTGGCCGTACTCTTTGAACTTGCTGCGTAAGCGCCACTGCACGGCAGCGCTGGCAACCATTATAAGAATGAGCAGAAGATACATGGTGAAGAAAAGATGAAGTAGCTAGTAAACGGCTAGCGCCCGGCGGGAGTTTCCTCGACCGTAGACGGATAGCTCAGCCGCGTACTTTCGCCACTATGCGCGACGTGCTGTAGCCCGCTACCAGCGGCACGGTCAGGACCTGCCCACCCCTATTCAACACCAATTCGTGGCCCACAATTCCGTCAAGCGCGTAGTCGTCGCCCTTCACCAGGATGTCGGGCTGCACCAGCTCAATCAGGCGCAGCGGCGTGTCTTCGCCAAAAAAAACCACCGCATCGACGAAGCCCAACGCGGCCATAATGCGCGCCCGCGAGGTCTCATCCTGGATGGGCCGGCCGGGCTTGATAGCGCTCACCGAAGCGTCGGTATTGAGGCCCACTACGAGGCGGTCGCCGAGGGCGCGGGCCTTTTCGAGGTAGTCGACGTGGCCCAGGTGCAGCAGGTCGAAGCAGCCGTTGGTGAATACGATGCGCTCGCCGGCGGCGCGCCAGGCGGCGAGGGTCGCGGGCAGCTGAGCTTCGGCGAGGATTTTATCAGCGGTCATAGCAGTTAGTGGTAAAAACGTCCGTCATGCTGAACGCAGTGAAGCATCTCTACCGCACCGTTGAAATGCAACCCGGATGATGCGATAGAGATGCTTCACTGCGTTCAGCATGACAAACGCTATGCAAATTATTTCCTTACTCCGTCGTCAGCGGCTCGTGGGCCAGCGCCTCGGCTTCCTCCACGATGCCGCGCTTGTCGGCCGCTGCCACAGCCACGAAGCTGATGCCGCCCATGAGCACCACCAGCAGCGTTTGGGCGCCGTGCACCACCAGCGCGTAGGCAATGCCGGCTTCCTTGCTGACGCCATACACCAGCAAAATGCCCTGCACCAGCACGTGAAACGGCCCGATGCCGCCCGCTACCGGCGCGGCCATGCCAAACGCCCCGAAGGTGAGCACTGCCAGGCCGGCCCGCACGTCGAGGCCGTAGGTTTCGGGAAAGCAGAAAAAGGCCAGGTAATCGAGCAGGAAATACACCAGCCAGGTGAAGAAAGTGTGCAGCAGAAATACGCCTTTGTTCTTTAGCTTCAGAATGCTGAATACGCCCGCCAGTAAACCTTTTACGAACACGACGCCCTTGTTGAAGAGTTTGTTTTGGCGCAGTTTTTCGAGGTTGCGAAACAGCACGTAGCCCGCGCTAGCCAGCAGCACCAGCCCGATAACGCCCGCGATGATAAGCGGCAGCGGATTGCGGGCGATGGTATCGGCCTTGCCGCCCAGCAGCTCGTTATTGAAGAAGCCCCAAAAGGTCTTAAAATCGAGTAAAAGCGTGCTACTCAGCAGCAGCAAGAGCACCACCACGTCAATAACGCGCTCGGTGACCACGGTGCCCAGGGCCACCTGCACCGGCACGCCGCTCGTGCGCCGCAGCACCGAGCAGCGGATGACCTCGCCCGCGCGCGGCAGCACCAGGTTGGCGAGGTAGCCCACCATCATGGCGTGGTACACCTGCCAGTAGGGGGCGGGGTTTTGGGAGGCGTCGAGCTGCATCTGCCAGCGGTAGGCGCGGCTGAAATAGCCCAAGGCCGAAATCAACAGCGTGAGGCTCAGCCAGAAATAATTGGCCGTGCGGATGTAGTGCCCGATGCGCGACAAGTCCTGCCCGCGCACGGCATACCACATCAGCGCCCCCGAAATGCTGAGCAGCAGCGCGTATTTAAGAACGGTGAGCAGGTGCTTCATGTGTTTTTAGCTGTTGGCTACCGGCTGCTAGCTGTTAGCTTTTTAGCCGGAAAGAGCTAATAGCCAGCAGCTAAAAGCCAACAGCTTAAGAAAGGCGATTATGCTGGTCGGGGAAAATGACGGTGGGCTGGTGCGCGCGGGCCTCGGCAAAGTCGATGAGGGCGTAGGAAAACACGATAACCACGTCGCCCACGGCCACGCGGCGGGCGGCGGGGCCGTTGAGGCAGATGGTGCCCGTGC
>JAKONR010000003.1 GCA_022701825.1 Hymenobacteraceae bacterium
GAGGTAATCGCCATGATGACCGGCATCCCCGTGAATCGCGTGGCCCAGAACGAAGGCGAGAAGCTGCTGAACATGGGTCAGGAGTTGCAAGGCAAGGTAATCGGCCAAGACAAGGCCATGAAGCAGCTGGTGAAAGCCATTCAGAGAACCCGCGTGGGCCTGAAAGACCCCAAGAAGCCGATTGGCTCGTTTGTGTTCCTCGGCCCGACCGGCGTGGGTAAGACCGAGCTGGCTAAAGTGCTGGCTACTTACCTCTTCGACAAGGAAGACGCGCTGGTACGCGTGGACATGTCGGAGTACATGGAGAAATTCAGCGTATCGCGCCTGGTGGGCGCGCCTCCCGGCTACGTGGGCTACGAAGAGGGCGGTCAGCTGACGGAGAAAATCCGCCGCAAGCCGTACTCGGTAATCCTGCTCGACGAAATCGAAAAGGCGCACCCGGACGTGTACAACCTGCTGCTGCAGGTGCTCGACGACGGTATCCTGACCGACGGCTTGGGCCGCAAGGTTGACTTCCGGAACACCATCATCATCATGACCTCCAACATCGGGGCGCGTGACTTGGCGGACTTCGGCGCGGGCATCGGCTTCGGTACTAAGGCCCGACAGGAGAACATGGACGAGATTACGAAGGGCACCATCACCAATGCCCTACGTAAGACCTTCTCGCCCGAGTTTCTGAACCGCTTGGACGACGTGATTGTCTTCAACTCGCTGGAGAAGAAAGATATTCACAAAATCATCGACATCAGCCTCAGCAAGCTCCTCAACCGGGTACTCACCTTGGGCTACCGCGTCGAGCTCACCGAGAAAGCCAAGGACTTCGTGGCCGAGAAAGGCTACGACCCCAAGTACGGCGCTCGTCCGCTCAACCGCGCTATTCAGAAGTACATCGAAGACCCGATTGCCGAGGAAATTCTGAAGGCGCAGGTGCTGCACGGCGACATCATCACGGCCGACTTCGAAGAAGGCAAGGATGAGTTGACTTTCTCGATTGCCAAGAGCGATGAGAAGCCCAACCTGCCCAGCGACGAGCGGCCCGAAGAGGCCCCTACGGAGCCGGAGGCTGGCGAATCGAAGTAGTTAAGAGCGTGTGAAAAGGGCCGGTTACCGTGAGGTAGCCGGCCTTTTTTGTTTACCGGTACTAGCGTGCGGCAGAGTCCCGCGCCAATACATTTATCGGGTATGAGGCGGCTCATACTGCTTCTCTCTGCTGCTGATGGCCCTGCCTGCCGGTGTGGTGTCGGCGCTGGGCTTGGCCCACCGTACCCGCGCTGGTTTCTGCGCATCGGGGCTAACGGCTTACCCAATCGCTTTATCTGTTGGCAGCGATAGCGAGATAGACCGCCATCGCATTTGCGGTGCTGCCATTTTTGCCGCAAGATGTGCGCGAGGCAAATCGTTTTCTGCAGCCGCTGCCGGCGGCGAGAGCTGGTGAGGGCCGGCCGCACTTTGCTGGTGGCGATGCTTCTTCCAGCATTCGGGATAATCGGAACCGGGTGAGTTGCTTAGTTCCTACCATCACTTATGTAGCTGGGTAGTAGCGTACCCGGCAGCACCCAAAGCAGTGAGCGGCCCCAAAACGCAGGTTTTGGGGCCATTTTTTAACGTTTTCCTCCGCCCACCAAGCGCAGGAAACCGAATGGTGGGTGAACACACGGCATTCGGGCACACTTTTTCACCCGCTCGCTTAGGTAATAAATACAATTTTTTGCTTAACACTAACAAGGAGCCTATTAGGCGGGTGATATTGCTGAGCCAATCTAATTTATTGAAATATCAACTACTAATAGTACAAATAATTTCTCAGGGCTTATTATAATATTTTTAATATAAATCTTGATTTTAGTTCTTTTAATGAGCACTATCCTATGATTTGTTAAATTTTTGGCTATTTTTGCTGACATAAAAAGTGCAAATTTTAAAACTGTTTGAATTAGTCTTTTCACCACTCAGAAATACTTACTCAGAAGCTTCAAATGGCCGCACTCGTAAGTTACTTCATTATTTTTTATTGCTTTAATGCAATTTATGCTCTTCGCAGCGCTACTTCCTTAAAGGTGCTGCCGAGCTACCTGGCCAGCCCCTATGGCGGGCGCGCTATTTTATCGTGCTCTTGATTTACAATTTTCTCTATCTACTAATGAAAGAATTATTACCTGCCTGGATTCTAGCTCTTTTGCTAGTGGGGGCCGCGCCAGCCTGGGCCGCCCCCGGCGTCGTCAACCTGACGACGCCCGTGCTACCGGCCAACGCGACCCGCACGCCCATCAACGGCCTTAGCGTTAGCAGCGGCACGCCCACGCGCTACAACATCACGTCGCTGCCGGGTGGCGGCACGCTCTACGTGAACAACGTAGCCGTGACGGCGGCCCGCAGCCTCACGCCAACGGAGGCCACGCAACTGGCCTTTCAGCCTTCGGGCACGGCTGGCAACTACTCGTTTACCTTCACCGCTACGGATAATACTGGCACCAGCGCCGCCGTCACCTACGCCCTTTCGGTGGGGCTGGCCACGTGCGGGCAAGCGGCGGGGCTCAACTTCTCGACCCGCACCGCCAACGAAAGCTGGGTGGCGCAGTCGGCTACGGCCGGCAGCGTTGCCACTACCAGCGGCAACTACGTGGCGGGCGACGGCACCAACCGCTTTCAGATTGAGAACGTGCAGGGCGGCAACCACAGCTCGGCGCTGACCTGGTTTTCGGACTATGCTACCAAGCAGGGCAGCTCTTCGCAGGTAACGTTCACGTTCAGCCGGCCGGTTTCGGGCTTCTCATTGGCGGTGCAGGACATTGATGCCACCAGCTCTAACCTGACTACGTCGACATTCATCGACCAAGTACAGTTTGACGGCTACGCTAGCGGCTCTAACACGCCCATCGCCTTAACGAGCAGCAACATCCGGCTAGGCAGCACGAATACCTTCTCGGGCAATAATTGCGTAACAGGCACGGGAGCCAGCTCGGCCAACCCGGCGGATAACGTCATCGTGACGTTTCCGCAGGCCATTACGCGGCTCACGCTGACGTACCGCAACACGCAGACCGCCGCCACCGACCCGGCCCAGCAGGCCATTGGTATTCCGTCGTTTGGCTGGTGCGCGGAGGCGGACATTGCCACTACCCTTGCCGGCCCCACCCGCGCCCAGGCCGGCAGCCAGGTAACCTATTCGCTGACGACCACCAACAACGGCCCCGACCTGCCCACCAGCCTCACGCCCACCTTGCAGCTGCCCACCGGCCTGGCCGGCGTAACGGTGAACAGCGGCGGCACCTACAACAGCACCACGGGCCTGGTGTCGTTTTCGACCGTCGCCACCCCAGCCCTCAACGCGGCCGTTTCCAACAGCGTCACCTTCCCCATGCCAGCGTCGAACGCGGTGCAGGGCACGGCCGCTTACCAGAGCGCGATACTCGACAACGTGCCCGCCAACAACACGGCCACCCTGGCCACAACCCAAAACCGGGCCCCGGTGGCTAACGACGTAACGAGCTCGCCGGCTATCCTGAGCAGCACGACTACGCCCACGAACATCGCCCCGTTTAACGCCAGCGACCCCGACGCCGTGGCCGGTAACACGACCATCACCGCGTACACCATCGTGTCGCTGCCCACGGCCGCGCAGGGCATGCTCTACGTAAACGGCTCGGCCGCCGCGGCCGGGCAGGTTATCAACGTGCCTACCTCGGCCACGGCCGGCAACCCCGGCTACCAGCTCTCATTTGTGCCCAACGGCACCTTTTCGGGCAATGCCGCCTTTACCTACCGCGCCACCGACGACGTGGGCAGCGTGTCGAACACCGCTAACTACGCGGTGCCCGTGACAGCGGGGGCCGACCTGATTTCGACCGTGGGCGGCCAGCCCGTGGGCGTAGAAGGCCAGTCGAAAAGCTACAGCGTAACTACCACCAACAACGGCCCCGCCACCTCGACCAACGTGGTGCCGACCCTCACGCTTTCCAGCAAGCCGGGCTTCAGCAGCGTTACCGTTACCAACGGCAGCTACGACGCCACCACCGGCATCATCACCTTCAACGCTACGCCTTCGCTGGCCAGCGGCGCTTCGGTGGTGAACACTTTTGCGCTGGTCGTGCCTTCGGCGCCGAGCAGCTACACCGTAACGGCGGCCAGCACCAGCGCCACCGCCGACCCCACCCCGGCCAACAACAACGGTACCGCCACGGCGGCCATCCTCACGGTGGCCGTATCGCCCATCGGGCCGGCCGGCGTGGCCAGCGCCTGCGCCACCCCCGGCCGCGACGGCTCGCCCACCATCACCACCAGCCCCAACACCTACTTCCCCGCCACCAACGGCCAGACGGTGGCCGCCGGCGCTACCTCCCTGAGCCTCGACGCGGCCGTGGGCGCTACGCCCATCGCGGCCGGCGACCTGCTGCTGGTTATTCAAATGCAGGGCGCGGACATCGACTACTCGAACACCGACGCCTACGGCGACGGCGTGGCCGGCGGCCTGGCCACCGGCAACCTAACCAACGCTAACTTCCTGGCTGGCCAGTACGAGTACGTGGTGGCGGCTTCGGCCCTGCCCCTGGGCGGCGGCACCCTTACCCTGGCGACGGGCCTGAAAAAGAGCTATCAGAACGCCAACGCCACCAGCACTACCGGCCAGCGGCGCTTCCAGGTGGTGCGCATTCCGCAGTACCAAAACCTGACCATCAGCGGCACCGTGGCCCCGAGCGCCTGGAACGGCAGCACGGGCGGCATTTTGGCCCTCGACGTAACCGGCCAGCTCGCCTTTGCCAGCGGGGCCAAAATCGATGCCTCGGGCCTGGGCTTCCGCGGGGGCGCGGGCCAGCGCCTCACGGGGGCTACCGGCTACGCCAGCGCCGACTACCGGGCGGCGGCCGCCTCATCGGCTACCTCGCTCGTGGGTGCCCACGCCATGAAGGGCGAAGGCACCGTGGGCACGCCGCGCTACGTGAACTCGGGCACGGCCCTGCTGGATACGGGCACCGATGGCTACCCCAGCGGCAGCGCGGGCCGCGGCGCGCCCGGCAACGCCGGCGGCGGCGGCAACGCCAGCGACCCCGGCGCTAACACCCAGAACTCGGGCGGCGGCGGCGGTGCCAACGGTGCCCGCGGCGGCCGCGGCGGCAACGCCTGGCAGAGCGGTGCGGTAATCGGCGGCGAGCTGGGCTCGCCCTTCAGCGCCCCCAGCACCAGCCGCCTCATCCTGGGCGGCGGCGGCGGCGCGGGCGTTACCAACGACGGCACTGGCACCGGCCCCACCCTGGGCTACGCCAGCAGCGGCGCGGCGGGCGGCGGCATCGTGCTGGTGCGCACCGGCTCGGTAGCCGGCATGGGCACTATTTTGGCCAACGGCGCCAGCGCCAACAACACCGTGCAGAACGACGGCAGCGGCGGCGGCGGCGCGGGCGGGGCCATCCTCGTCACGGCCAACAACACGGCCAGCCTCAGCAGCCTCACCCTGGCCGCCAACGGCGGCAACGGCGGCACCAACACGGGCACCAACATCAACGGCAGCGAGCCCCACGGCCCCGGCGGCGGCGGCGGCGGCGGCATCGTGCTTACCAACGCGGCCCCCGGCAGCGCCAGCGTAACCGGCGGCCTCAGCGGCACCACCGACGGCAACGTGCCCCTGGGCGCGACGGCGGGCGGCGCGGGCATTGCCAATGGCCAGGTTAGCAACAGCATCGCGGCCAGCACCTCGGGCATCAACTGCAGCACCGACGTACTGACCACCATTTCGGCCCCCAGCGCGGCTACCGCCGGCCAAACGGCCAACCTCTCGGTTAGCTTCACCAACAACGGTGGCGTGGCGGCTACCGCCGTTACCCGCACCGTAACGCTCGCCTCGGGCGACGTGCTCAACCCGGTTACCGGCGTCACGGCGCCCGGCAGCAGCAACATCAGCAGCCCCGACCCCACCACGGGCGCCGTTACCATCACCTACCCCGGCGTTTCGCCGCTGGCGGCGGGCGGCACCAGCTCGTTCGGCATTTCCTACGTGGCCCCCGGCACCACCAGCGTAGTGGCTACCTCGGCCATCACTACCACCACCTCCGAGCCCGTAACGACCAACAACACTAGTTCGGCTACCACCGCCATCAACGGTTTCGCCGATGTGGTGACGGCCGTATTCGGCCTGAGCACTTCGACCACCGGCCGGCCCACGGCCACCTACGCCGTTGTATTTGCCAACAATGGCCCGGCCGCGGCGGCCAACGTCACGCGCACTATAACGCTGCCCACCGGCGCTACCCTCACCGCCGCCCAGCTCAAGCTGGTGCAGGACCAGGGCGGCAGCTACAACGCCGGCACGCAGGTTATCGACTTTGGCACCGTGGCCACCCTGGATAGCAAGGCCACCAGCATCTTCCAGTTTGGCTACACGGCCTCGAACGTGGGCGGCGTGGGCAACCTCACCAGCAACATCGGCACCACCACGCCCCAGGATGCCAGCAATGGCACCGGCACCGCGCCCGACCAGTTTGCCTTTGCCGTTACCAACAACGCGACCTCCGACCTGGCTACCGATGGCGTAACGCCGTCGGCCCCCGCGGTGGCCCCCGGCCAGCAGGCGTCGTTCACGCTCAACTTCGTCAACTTTGGCCCGGCCGACGCGGCGAGCGCCCTGCGCTACGCCCAGCTCACGCCCGGCCTGAGCGGGGTTTCGGTTTCTGGCGGGGGCGTGTATGACCCGGCCACGGGCATCATCACCTACCCTTCCATCTCCCTGGCCAACGGTGCCACGGCACCGTCCAAGATTACGTTTACCGCCCCCGCCGTGGGTCCGGTCAACGTTAGCGGCAGCCTGAGCGGCGGCGGCGGCTCGGCCTCGTCGGGCATCTTCGGCAACAACCAGGCGACCGGCAGCATCGCCGTTTCGCCGGTGGCCGACGTGGCTACCACCATCAGCGGCCCCGCCGCCTCCGTGGTCGGCAACCTGGCGACCTACGCCGTGACCACGGCCAACAACGGCCCGTCGGCCGCCGCGGCCGTGGTGCAAACGGTGCAGCTGCCCCGCAACCTGAACGGGGTGTTTGCGTCCAACAATGGCGCGTATGATGCCAGCTCCGGGGTAGTTACCTTCCCGGCCCTGCCCGTACTGGCCAGCGGCGCGGTGCTCAACAATACGGTGAGCTTTGCCATGCCTACGGCGGCTTTTGCGGCCGTGGCCACCGTGGCCACCACCACCACCGAAGCCAGCGGCACCACGGCCAATAACTCGGCCACGGCCCCCACGACCAGCCCGACGGCGGCTACCCCCGACCAGGCCAACGTGTACACCGCGCTCACTTTCTCGGACAAAAACGTGGCCCCCGGCACGCCGCTTACCTTCAGCGTCGTGACCGGCAACCACGGCCCCAACCCGGCCCTCAACGTGGTGCAGCAGCTCTCGCTGCCCCCCGGCCTGACGGTCAGCAGCATTTCGGGCGGCGGCACCTACGACGCCACCACCGGCGTGCTCACCTTCCCGGCCCTGGCCAGCCAGGCCAGCGGTGCCAGCGTGACCAACACGGTAGTGCTCGCGGCCCCGGCCACCGGCCCGCTCGTGGCCATGGCCAGCGCATCGGCCACTACCTCGGACCCCATGCCGGCTGACAACGTGGTGATTCGCAACGTCAACATCTTCAACTCGACCGATGTCGCCACCACCATCGTTGGGCCGGGCGTAGCCGCCTCGACCCAGGTGCCCACCTTCACCGTCACGACCAGCAACAAGGGCACGGTGCCCGCCCTCAACGTGGTGCAGACCGTGGCCATCCCGGCCGATTTTGCCCCGGCCGACGTAACGGCGAGCAACGGCGGGGTGTATGACCCGGCCACCGGCGTCATCACCTGGCCCACCGTGCCCTCGCTGGACGTAGCCGAAGTGCGCACCTATACCTACAGCTACCTGGCCCCGGCCACGCCCTCGACCGATGCCAGCGCCCCGCGCACCATCGTGAGCCGGGCCAGCGTCACGACCGCCTCGCTCGATGCCGTGAGCAGCAACAACTCGGTGGCCATCGGCACCGACATCAAGTGGAACGCCGACGTAGCCATCGCCGTAGCTGGGCCCACCACGGCTATTCTCGGCAATAATGTCACGTTTACGGTAGCCACCATCAACAACGGGCCCGCCCCGGCCAGCAACGTAGCCATTACCGTGCGCATCGCCACCGGCCTCACCGGCGTATCGGCCAGCGGCGGCGGCATCTACGACGCCACCACGGGCCTCGTCACTTTCCCCACCATTGCCAGCCAGGTGGCCGGCCCCACGGGCGCCGTTACCAATACCATCACGCTGCTCGTGCCCGACCGGCCCCTCATCGGGGTGTCGGCGGCGGCCAACAACTCGGCCAACGACCTTAACCTGACCAACAACGCGGCTACGCTCGTTATTCCGGTATCGCCGCGCACTAGCACGCAGGCCGACCTGCAAACCACGATTGCCTCGAACGTATCGTCGCAGCTGGCCGGGCAGCCCATCGTGCTCACGTCTACGATTACCAACGTCGGCCCCGGCACCTCGAATATGCGCCAGCGCGTGACGCTGCCCGCCGGCCTCAGCGGCGTAACCGTACTCGATGCCGACGGCACCACGGTACTATCGGCGGCCTACGACGCGGCCACCGGGGCCGTCACGTTCCCGATTGCCAACAGCCAGCCCGCGGGCACTACGCTCACCTACAAGATTACCGTGAGCAACCCCGGCAACGACCCGCTCGTGGCCACGGCCATCGTCAACGGTAACACCTCCGACCCCACGCCGGCCAACAACACCAAGACCGTGAGCGTGGCCATCGTGCCCGTGGCCGATGTGGCTACCCGCCTCAGCGGCCCCGCCGCAGCCCTGCCCGGCAGCCTGGTTACCTACCAGGTCGTGACCTTGAACAGCGGCCCCTCGCCGGCCAGTGCCGTGGTGCAAACCGTGCAGCTACCCACCGGCCTCTCCAACGTGGCCGTGTCGGGCGGCGGCACCTACGACGCTACCTCGGGCCTCGTTGCCTTCCCCCGCATCGCGACGCAAGCCGTGGGTAAGTTTGGGGAAGTAACCAACAGCATCAGCTTCACGCTGCCCACTACCGCCTTCACGCTCACGAGCACCGTCAAGAGCAACACCGGTGAAAACGGGGCTACGGCCAACAATACCTCGGCCGTAACCACCACCCTAGCCGACCAGCTGCCGCTGGCCAACACCATCACCAACCGCTTGCAGGCGCCGCAGGGCAACACGGCGTTCCCGCTCCGCCTCTCGGCCCTCACGGGCTTCGACCCCGACGGCTCGCTCCGCTCGTTCACCATCGCCTCGCTGCCCACCACCGGCACGCTGGCGCTCTACGGCACGGCCGTGCAGGCCGGCGATGTTATCAGCAGCGCCGACGCCGCCAACCTCACCTACGACCCGGTGGCGAGCTACGTGGGCAACGCCTTCTTCTCCTTCCTGGCCACCGACAACCTGGGGGCCGTGTCGCCCCTCGCGCTCTACACCATCGCCGTGGGCCTCGACAATGCCTCGGTGTACACGACCACGCCGGTGAAGGGCGGCGCCAGCCCCTACCAGAACGGCGACGTGCTGGCCAACGTGTTTGACGTGAACGGCGGCGCTTACAACGCCACGGCCGTGGTAACCGACAACGGCGTGCGCACCGCCAGCTCCAGCGATAACTCGCTGCCCGCCGGCACCCAGCTCGACCCGGTAACGGGCCAGATTACGGTGGCTGACCGCACGCTGCTCGTCACGGGCACGTACCCCGTCACCATCACGACCATCGACGCCAACGGCGGCGTCACGACCCAGACCGTGCCGCTCCAAATCGGCGCCTATCCCCTGCCCGTCGACCTGACGCGCTTCGACGCCCAGGCCACCGGCCTCGATAGCGAGCTGAGCTGGGCCACGGCCCAGGAGCGGCGCAATGCTGGCTTCCAGCTCGAGCGCTCCTTCGACGGCGCTACGTTTGCCCCGCTGGCCTTCATCGCCGGTGCCGGCACCAGCACGCAGGCCCACACCTACTCGTTCCTTGATGCCGGCGTAGGCCAGCAGCACCGCACGGTGTACTACCGCCTGCAACAGCGCGACCTCGACGGCAAAACCAGCTACAGCCCCGTGCGGGTGGTGGCGTTTGGCTCGCCGGCCCTGGCCCTCAACGTAGGCCTGTACCCCAACCCCGCCACCGACCGCACCACGCTCGACCTGACGACGCTGCCCGCCGCCACCTACCAGGTGCGCGTGCTGGACATGGCCGGCCGCGTGCTGCAAAGCCACACCCTCACGGGGGGCCTCGCGCACTCCCTCACGGTAGGCGAGCTGCCCAGCGGCTCCTACCTGGTGCAGGTTTCGGGCGAAGCGGTGAAAATCACTCGCCGCCTGACCAAAGAATAAGGAACAGGTCGGCCGGCCGCGCAAGCTGCCGGCCGACTCAGGACTTGGTTTAACGCAAAAAAGACGCTGGCTAGGTAGCCAGCGTCTTTTTTGCGTTAAACCAAGTCCCTGCTCAAGCCGCCGCCGTCGCCACGGCATTTTGCCGCCCCAGGTACTGGGCCATGCTGCTGGCCAAGATGATTTGCAGCGCGTGGTAGAGCATGAGCGGCAGCAGCACCAGGCCCGTGAGGCTGGCCGGAAACAGCAAGCTGGCCATCACGCTGCCGTGCACCAGCGACTTCTTAGAGCCGCAAAACACAGCCACGATGTTGTCGGCTTTAGAAAAATGCAGCAGCCGGCCCAGGCCCCAAATCAGGGCAAAAGCTAGCAAGTACAGCCCCATCATGCCCACGCTCAGCTTGGCAATATCGGCGGGCTCGTAGCGCCGAAAGATGCCCTCGGCAAACGAGTCGCAGAACGCCGTGAACACGATGAGCAAAATCGTGAACTGGTCGAAATACCGCAGGCCGGCCTTGTGGCGGTCGACCACCGCCCCAAAGCGCGAGTTGAGCAAAATACCCGCCCCCACCGGCAGCACCACCTGCCACAGCAGCTGCGTGGCCAGGCCCCACAGCTGGCCGCCGCCCGTGCCGGTGTGCAAAAACAAGCTCGTGAGCAGCGGCGTGAGCGCGATACCCAGCAGGCTCGACAAGCTGGCGTTGAAGATGGCGGCCGGCAGGTTGCCGCCCGCGATGCTCACCATCACCACCGAGGTCGAAACCGTGCTGGGCAGCGCGCACAAAAAGAAGATACTTTGCCACAGCAGCTCGCCCTCGGTAGTGCCAAAAAAGGGCCGCGCCAGCAGCGCCAGCGCCGGAAACAGCCCAAACGTGGCAACCTGCACCACCAGCGGCAGCCGCCAGTTGCGCATGCCTTCGCGCAGCTTGGCCAGGTTCAGCTTCAGGCCATAGAAGAAAAAAACCAGCGCCACCCCGCCCGTCGTAATCAGGTGCCACGGCACGGGGCTGGCCTTGCTGCCCAGGCCGGGCTGCCAGTAGGCCAGGGCCACCACGCCCAGCAGCGCCAGCAAAAACCAGTCGAGCCCGGCGCGTGCCAGCAGGGCTACCAAACGATTAGCAGAAACGGACGACGGGGGCGGTTGGCTCATACAAAAAGCTAGTAGTAAAAACGATAGCCCGGACAGCCGGGCCCCAAAAAGCAAACGCGCCAGCCCCGGAGGCCTGGCGCGTCACAGCAGGTTTACGCAAAACGGTGGGGGCCGCGTTGTGCGGGCGGCCCAAAAGCGGCGCCGCCGGCCGGCCCCGCGCGCCTGGCTAAGCTGGTTTTTTGGCGTGAGCTGGCCCGTTTTTTTTCAGTTGAAGACCCCAAGCGACGGCTCTTGCCAGCGCCCGCCCACGCAACAGCCCCGGCCTGCGCAGAGCAGGCCGGGGCTGTTTGGTGAGGGGCCGGGGGGCCTAGCGGCCGTAGGGGCGGGCGGGGCCACGGTCGTAGCGGCGCTGGGCCTGCTCGTAGCGCGCCCGCTCGATGGCCTGCTGGCGCGCCCGCTCGCGCTGGGCTTGCTCGTAGCGGGCCTGGGTGCGCTGGGCCTGCTCGTAGCGGGCCCGTTCGCGGGGCGACAGCCGGCGCAGGTCGCGGTCGTGGTCACGGTCGAGGGGGGCGGCCGAAACGGCGGTGGTGGCGAAGAGGGCGGCGGCAGCTACGAAGGAAAAAAGGGAAGCTTTCATGGGGATGCGTGGTAATAAGGTGAAAGAGAAAACGAGTGGCTCGTCTGCCCTTCCAAAGGCAAGCGCAGTGCCAGGCTTGGCGAAGCCGATTATCAGCTATTTTCACATATCCTTTATAGCCAGCATTTTACTTACCTATCCCAACGTTGCTTCATCGACCAATGCGGCAACTGTGCCGCTCAACCGCCGCCGGCGCCGGCCCCCAAAACCCGCCCTGGGGCGGCCGGGCGCGGCGCACGCCGGGCCTGGGCACAGCGCCGCCTTAGCCAGCAGCCCAAAAACCGGATAATGGCGCGGCTGGCCGAAATTTGCGGGCATGAACGCAACGGAGCAAGCAGAACGCGCCTACCTGGAGGAAATTAAGGAGAAACTGGCCTTGGCCATCCGGCGCGGCGACGACGCCGTGCGGCAGCACGCCGGCGAGCTGCGCCAGCAGAAAGAGTACCTCCACGAGCACCAGTCGGGCCTGGACGATGCCGACATGGTGGCCGCCGACCAGTCCATCAACCGCATGGCCTTCACCGGCGAGGCCGCCGTGGCCCGCAAGCGCCGGCTGCTCAAGCTCAGCCAGTCGCCCTACTTCGGGCGCATCGACTTTGCCCCGGCGGGCCGGGCCAGCGCGCCAGTCTACATCGGCATGTATTCTTTTTTGGACGAGCAGCAGCGCCAGGGCCTCATCTACGACTGGCGGGCGCCCATCGCGTCGATGTTCTACGACTACGAGCTGGGCGAGGCCAGCTACGACACGCCTGCCGGCCCCATCCAGGGCACTATCGACCTGAAGCGGCAGTACAAAATCCGGGACGGGCAGCTGGAGCTGATGATAGAAAACGGCGTCAACATCCACGACGACGTGCTGCAGCGCGAGCTGGCCAAGTCGTCGGACGACAAGATGCGCAACATCGTGGCCACCATTCAGCGCGACCAAAACGCGGTCATTCGCAATGAAACGGCGCCCGTGATGGTGATTCAGGGCGTGGCCGGCTCGGGCAAAACCTCGATTGCGCTGCACCGCATCGCGTTTTTGCTCTACCGCTTCCGCGATACCATCGCGGCCAAGGACGTGCTCATTCTCTCGCCTAACAAGGTCTTTGCCGACTACATCTCCAACGTGCTGCCCGAGCTGGGCGAAACCCACGTGCCCGAGCTGGGCATGGACGAGCTGGCCGCCGACCTGCTCGACAACCGCTACCCGTTCCAGACCTTTTTCGAGCAGGTATCGGCCCTGCTCACCCAGCCCGACCCGGCCTTCGTGGCGCGGATGCAGTTCAAGTCGTCGGTCGACTTTTTGGGCAAGCTCAACCAGTATTTATTGCACGTCGAAAACCACTACTTCAGCGGCACCGAGCTGCGGGTGGGGCGTACGGTGGTGCCGCTGGCCGTTATCGTGGCTCGATTTAAGGCCTACCACCGGGTGCCGCTCTTGCAGCGCTTTCCGCTGGTGGCGCAGGATGTGCGCACCTACGTGCGCGAGGCCGCCGGCCGCAAGCTCACCGGGCAGGAAAAGTCCACCATTGGCGAGGCCGTGCCGCGTATGTTCCGGTTTCAGCAGGTGCTCGATTTCTACCGCGACTTTTATACTTGGCTGGGGCAGCCCGAGCTGCTGCGCCACAGCCCCGGCGGGCGCCTGGAGTACGCCGACGTTTTCCCGCTCATCTACCTGCGCCTGCGCCTTGAGGGCGGCCTGACCCAGCCGCACGTGCGCCACCTGCTGGTAGATGAGATGCAGGACTACACGCCCGTGCACTACGCCGTACTGGCCCGCGTATTTGCGTGCCGCAAAACCATCCTGGGCGATATCAACCAGACGGTGAACCCCTACAGCGCCTCGTCGGCCGAGACTATCGAGCGCGTGTTTCCGCAGGCCGAAATCGTGCAGCTGCACCGCAGCTACCGCTCCACGCTCGAAATCACGGCCCTCGCCCAGCGCATCGTGCCCAATCCCGACCTCATCGCGCTGGAGCGCCACGGGCCGGTGCCCGCGCTCGTGCACTATGCCGACCCGGCCGAGGAGCTGGCGGCCCTGGGGGCGCTGGTGGCGGCTTTTGGGGCCAGCGGCCAGCGCACGCTGGGTATTATCTGCAAAACCCAGCGGCAGGCCGAGCAGGTGCAGCAGGCGCTGCCCGCCGGGGCCGGGCAGTTACTCACGGCCGCCTCGGCCACCTTCCGCGAGGGCGTCGTCATCACGACGGCCCACCTGGCCAAAGGGCTGGAGTTTGACGAGGTTATCGTGCCCTTTGCCAGCGCCCGCACCTACCACACCGAGGTCGACCGGCGGATGCTCTACGTGGCCTGCACCCGCGCCATGCACCGCCTCACGCTCACCTACACAGGGGCGCTCACGGCGTTTTTGGCGGCTGGTTGAGGAAGCCAAAAAGCCGGTTAGTGCGGCGCTGGGCTCGCACTAACCGGCTTTTTTTTTAAGGCAAGCTAACGCTTACCCTACGCGCCCTATTGCTGGCTGGCGCGGAAGAGCTTTTGCTTCTCGTCCTTGGACAGGCTTTCGTAGCCCGAGCGCGAGATTTTGTCGAGAATCAGGTCGATTTCGTCCTGGCCGGCTACGGGGGCCGCGCTGCCTTTGGTGGCTGCGCCGCTGGCCGAGCGGGCGGCCACGGGCTGCCGATGCGTGACACGCATGCCGGGTTTTTGGCTGAACACCCGGCCAAACCACTCGCCCACGGCCGTTACGGGCGTGCCCATGTCGCGCCCGGCCTTCAGCTGCTTGATGAACACGAAGCCCAGCAGCGCCCCGCCGAGGTGCGTGATTTCGCCGCCCGGGTTGCCGCCGTTGATGCCGGCAATGGAAATCAAGACCACTACCACCGCTATCCACTTGATTTTGACCGCCCCCAGGATAAAGAGCATGAAGGTATAATCGGGT
>JAKONR010000024.1 GCA_022701825.1 Hymenobacteraceae bacterium
CAGAACGACCAGCTCCTGCTGAACTCCCCCAGGGCCGGAAGGCAGCAAGGGTAGGTGGTTGAGCGGTGCGATTTTGGCTCGCTTTTTTTTGTCTTTTCGAGCCGGCCCCGAGCCGCGTTTGCCTGCCGCTTTGGCAGTCGGCGCGTAGCTTTGGGCCGGTTTTTATTTATAGGCTGTTAGCTATTGGCTGTTAGCTGTTAGCTGCGAATGCATTGATTTGTTAGTGAAAAGCTAACAGCCAAGAGCTGACAGCCAGCAGCTAATAAAATGAAGTTTTTCATTGATACGGCCAACCTGGCCGAAATTCAGGAAGCCGTAGACCTCGGCGTGCTCGACGGCGTGACCACCAACCCCTCGCTGATGGCCAAGGAAGGCATCCGCGGTACCGATGCCGTGATGGCGCACTACCAGGCCATCTGCGACATCGTGGACGGCGACGTATCGGCCGAAGTCATTGCTACCGACCTCGAAGGCATCATCCGCGAGGGCGAGGCCCTGGCCGACCTGCACCCCAACATCGTGGTGAAGGTGCCGATGACCAAGGAAGGCGTGAAAGCCATCAAATACTTCAGCGACAAAGGTATCCGTACCAACTGCACGCTCATTTTCTCGGCCGGCCAGGCCATTTTGGCCGCCAAAGCCGGCGCTACCTACGTGTCGCCCTTCGTGGGCCGCCTCGACGACATCGGGGCCGATGGCCTGGGGCTGATTGCCCAGATTATCGAGATTTTTGCCAACTACGGCTACGCCACCGAAGTACTGGCCGCCAGCGTGCGCCACGTGCCGCACCTCATTCAGTGCGCCGAGCTGGGCGCCGATGTCGTGACGTGCCCGCTGAGCGTGATTATGGGCTTGCTCCATCACCCGCTGACGGACAAAGGCTTGGCCACCTTTCTGGCCGACCATAAAAAGGTAAATGCGTAGAAAATGTAGGGTAAGCTTTAGCTTGCCTGCGGTTGAATACTAATGTAAGAGCATTTACCTTTCTTGGCAAGCTAAACCTTACCCTACACTCGTGTACATCATCAAAGTAAAAGGCAAGGCCAAAATCCCGGACTACATTCAGCTGCGCGACGAGCAGTTCGTGCTGATTGCCTATTTCCGCGCCGACCGGCCGCTCAAGGATTTACATCGCTACGGCCTCGAAGGGCAGGAAGTACCCTTGGCGGCTGTCATCGCCGAACTGGAATTTGGCAAGCTGCGTAAGCTCGAACTCTGAAACGATTATGACCGAGCAAATTCTAGCGCTGCGCGATGCCACCGTGACCCAGGAAGAGCGCGCCGTGCTCGCGGGCGTCACCTTCGCGCTCGCCAAGAGCGAGTTTGCCTACCTGGTGGGCCGCACCGGCTCGGGCAAGTCGTCGCTGCTCAAAACCCTGTATGCCGACCTGCCGCTGCTGGTGGGCACCGGCGAGGTTGCCGGGTTCAACCTGGCCAAGCTACCGGCCGGTAAGGTGCCCTATCTGCGCCGTAAGTTGGGCATTGTGTTTCAAGATTTTCAGCTGTTATCCGACCGCTCAGTGACTGAAAATCTACTTTTTGTACTTAATGCCACGGGCTGGAGCGGCAAGGCGCGCAAGCAGCAGCGCATCCAGGAAGTGCTGACCCAAGTAGGCCTTAGTGGCGTAGGCAACCGCATGCCGCACCGCCTCTCGGGCGGCGAGCAGCAGCGCGTCGTCATTGCCCGCGCCCTGCTCAACGAGCCGGTGCTGCTGCTCGCCGACGAGCCCACCGGCAACCTCGACCCCGAGGTGGCCGATGGCATTATGGAGCTATTTACGGAGATAAACCACGCCGGTACCGCCGTGCTCATGGCCACGCACAACTTTCAGTTGATAGAGCGGTATCCGCACCGCGTGCTCACGTGCCAGGGCGGGCAGCTATTGGATTCGGGCCGCCCTTAACTGCACCGATGGAGCCAGCAACTACCGCCACCGTGCCTGGTGGCCCACCAGCTTCCTTTACGCTGTCGGGCTATAAGCCGCTGGTAATCAGCGGTGCGTCGGTAGTGGCGATGGGTCTTTTTTGCGGGCTGAATACCGAAAGCCTGCCGCTAACTTGGGAAGCCTACGGCCGCTGGGGAGCCCCTAGCGCGGCGGCTATCTGGGACGGGGCCATCTGGGGACTCATTTCGAGCAGCTTTGTGCACCTGGCCATTTGGCACTTGGTTTTCAACCTCTACTGGTTCTGGATACTTGGCCGCAAAGTAGAATTCGAAATGGGGCGGGGCTTCACGCTGGGGCTGCTGCTGAGCGCCGCCTTTGCCGCCGGGGTAGGCGAGCTGGCTGCGGCCGATACCACAGGGATTGGGCTATCGGGGGTGGTGTATGCGCTGGTGGGGTTCCTAGTGGTTAGCGCCCGGTACGACAGTCGGTTTCGCGGCTTTTTGGCGCCTCGCTTAGTGCGGTTGTTTATGGTTTGGCTGCTGCTCTGCGTGGTACTTACTGTGAGCGAAGTGTTTCCGGTGGGCAATGCCGGCCACTTTGCCGGGCTAGGCTGGGGGGCTTTCGTGGCTTGGCTGCAAACCAAGCGCCCCCTGCGGCGCTATGGCCTGGGGGCGCTGGTGCTGGGTGTGCTCAGCGTGCCGGTGTGGTGGGCGCCTTGGTCGGTAGGCTGGTTGAGTAGCCGGGCGTATGCCCTGCACGCGGCCAACCAGCTAGGCAAAGCCAAGCCGTACTATCGGTTGATTTTGGAGCGCGATTCAGCTAATCAGTTTGCGCAAGCCAACCTCAAGATGATTAAGGTGTTTGAGTTAAGTAAGCAAGCGCAGCAGGCCTATGAGCAAGGCCAGCTAGCGCGAGGCCAGCAGCTGTGCCAGCAGATTTTGCAGTTAGAGCCCGCCAATGACTGGGCGCAGGCGATGGTGCAGGCGGGCACCGCCCCGCCCCCTCACCTTCAGTAACGGGTAAATGGCCGCCGCTGGATTATCCATCCTTATCCCGGTTTTTAACCGCGACGTTGGGCTCTTAGTCAGCCAGCTAAGCCAGCAAGCCTCAGCGTGGCCCGGCCCCACCGAAATCCGGCTGCTGGATGACGGCTCGGCCGAAGCTTACCGGCTGCAAAACCAACGGCTGGCGACGCTGCCCGGCGTTTGCTACGTCGAACTGCCAGCCAATGTCGGGCGCGCCGCCATCCGCAACCAGCTGGCTGGCAAGGCTCAATATGAGTGGTTATTATTGCTCGACAATGACAGCCTACTACCCGACCAGCAGTTTGTGGCACGTTATGCCCAGGCACAAGCAGCCGGCCCCGCCGCGCTTTTTGTGGGCGGCACCACCTACGAAGCCGCGCCGCCTGCCGACCCCGCCCTGCGCCTGCGCTGGCGCTACGGCCGCGCCCGCGAGATGCGCTCCGCCGCCGTGCGGCAGCGCGACCCCGGCGGCCAGCTCAGCATCAACAATGCGTTGCTGCCGAAGGCACTGCTGCAACAATACTCGCTCGATGAGCGCCTGAGCGGCTACGGCCACGAAGACACTAAATTTGGCCTGGAGCTAAGCCGCGCCGGCGTGCCCGTGCGCCACCTCGACAATCCCGTGCTGCACGATGGCCTGGAGCCCGCCGCCGTTTTTCTGGCCAAAAGCCAGCAAGCGGTGCGCAACCTCGCCCAGGTGCTGCGCACCGACGGGCTGGGCGCCACCACGCGCCTGGTGCAAGCCGCCGAGCGCCTGCGCCGGACCGGCCTGGCGCGGGCGGCTCAGGCAGCTTTAGGGGCTGTGGAGCCAGCGTTGCGGCGAAATTTACTCGGCCAAAACCCTGCTCTGCGCGCATTGGATGCGCTAAAACTGCTTTGGCTGCTGCGCGCGTGGTAGCCACGCCGAGCCGCCAGTATCTTTGGCCACTTCTGTCGCCCCAGTTTTCGTTTTGCTGCCTCCCGAACCTATTGCCCTGCTCGACCTCACCGCCGAGCACGCCCCGTATCAAGCGGAGCTGGATACTGCCTGGCAAAATACCGTGCAGGAGGCCGCTTTCATTCAGGGGCCGGCCGTGGGCCAGTTTGCGGCCGAACTAGGCGCGCAGTTGGGCGGCGCGCACGTCGTGCCCTGCGCCAACGGCACCGACGCGCTGACCCTGGCGCTCATGAGCCTGAACCTGCCTGCTGGTACGGAGGTCATTGTGCCTGCCTTTACTTACGTCGCCACGCTCGAAGCAGCCGCGCTGCTAGGTCTACGGCCGGTGCTGGTCGATGTACTACCCGATACGTTCAATATCGACCCGGCGGCGGTGCGGGCGGCGCTTACGCCGCGCACTGGGGCCGTGGTGGCGGTACATTTATTTGGGCAGTGCGCTGATTTAGAATTATTAATCGAGATTTGCCAAGCCGCCGGCGTGGCGCTCATCGAAGACAACGCCCAGGCACTGGGCGCCACGTTTACCTTCGCCAACGGCACCACGGCCTATGCGGGCACGGTGGGCGAAGTAGGCACTACCTCTTTCTTCCCCAGCAAAAACCTAGGTTGCCTCGGCGACGGCGGCGCCCTTTTCACTCGCGATGCAGCCCGTGCCCAACTGCTCCAGCAACTCGCCAACCACGGCCAGGTCCAGAAATACCACCACCAGCGCATCGGCCTCAACTCGCGCCTCGACACCCTGCAAGCCGCCCTGCTGCGCGTGAAGCTGCGGCACCTACCCGCCGCCCAGGCCGCCCGCCAGGCCGTGGCCGCCCGCTACGATGCTGCTTTAGGCGCTATTTCGGGCCTGCACATTCCAGCCCGCGACCCGCGCAGCAGCCACGTTTTTCATCAGTATACGCTTCGTGTTGAAGGCGATGGCCGCCGCAATGCCTTGCAGCAATACCTAAAGCAGCACGGTGTGCCGAGCGCCGTGTACTACCCGCTGCCGGTGCAGCAGCAGCCCGCTTATGAGTATTTGGGCTCCCGGGTGGGGGAGTTTCCGGTGGCCGAGCGGCTGTGCCAGCAGGTGCTGTCGCTGCCCGTGCATCCGGGGCTTACGGTGGCGCAGCAGGAGTATATTATTGAGTGCGTAGGCGCTTTCTTCGCGGTTTGATAAACGCTGTGCTTAATCAATTCGCCCCCGTTCGTTTTGTGATTTGTGGTGTAGGTCACATCGGCCGCCGCCACGCCTCGCTGGTAGCGCGGCAAGCCGAGGCGCAGCTAATTGCGCTCATCGACATGCGAAGCGAACTGCGTGCGGACCTCGCCGCCGAGTTTCCTGGCGTGCCTTTTTTCACCTCCCTGGAAGATTACCTCGCCCACGGCTCCACCGCCGACGTGCTCACCGTGGCCACGCCCAACGGCCTGCACGCGCCGCAGGCGGTGGCCGGTTTGCGCCATGGCCTGCACGTGGTCATTGAAAAACCTATCGCGCTGCGCAAGACCGACGCTGAGCTCATCGTGCATACTGCGCTGCAAACCGGCCGGCTGGTTTTTGGCGTGATGCAAAACCGCTACTCGCCGCCCGCCGCCTGGCTCAAGCAAGTGTACGACGAGGGCCGGCTGGGGCAGGTGTTTCTGGTGCAGCTCAATTGCTTCTGGAACCGCGATGCGCGCTACTACCGCCCCGGCGGCTGGAAGGGCACGCAGGCCCTCGACGGCGGCACGCTCTTCACGCAGTTCAGCCACTTCGTGGATTTACTGTACTGGGTATTTGGTGATATTACCAATATTTCGGCTCGTTTTCAAGATTTTATCCACACCGGCATCACCGACTTTGAAGACAGCGGCCTCGTTACCTTCGACCTCGTGCGGGGCGGCAGCGGCACCCTCAGCTACAGCACCGCCGTGTGGGACCGCAACCTCGAAAGCTCGCTGACGGTGGTGGCCGAGCGCGGTTCGCTCAAAATCGGCGGCCAGTACCTCGATAAAGTTGAGTACTGCCACCTGCAAGACTACGTGCTGCCCGCACTTCCGCCTACCAACCCCGCCAACGACTACGGCCCCTACCAGGGCTCAGCCGCCAATCACGTGCAGGTAATTGAAAACGTGGTTGATACGGTGCAGAAACGTAGCTTTGCCACAACCAATGCGCTGGAAGGCCTGAAGGTGGTGGAGATAATCGAGCGCATCTACGCCCTGCGGCGATAGCAAAAACAAGGGCTCCTGGCTCGTTGGTGTCTAGATAAACGCCAGCGCGCCAGGAGCCCTTATTTTTAGTTGATAACCTTACGAATGCCCCAACTCGGCGATGGCCGGCTGCAAGCTGTCGCCCTGGGCCGGGTTCATGGGCGCGGAAGTAGCGCTCGTGCCCTCCCACTCGCGGAAGCGCACAATCTCGTCGTTAAACTTGCCGATAAACCAGCTTATCAAGCTCAAATCGTCCAAAAAGCCGACTACCGGAATAAAATCGGGTACCAAATCGACAGGAGAGAGCACGTAGAGCAGCACGCCCACGCCCGAGGCAATAGTAGTGGTATGAATCTGGCGGTACTCGCCACTGACGTAGCTGCGCACGAGCCGTACCAGCGTGTGCGCCGTGTGAAAGAGCTGCGTGAATTTATTGTCCTTGCTGTGCTTATCGCGCAGCTTGTCAGCTACTTCGTTAAGGACGAATGCTATTTTAAGAGGCTTGGCGAGCAGTTTGGAGCCGCGCCCGAGGAATTTACTGAAGAGAGCATTTTTGGAAATTTCGAGGCCGCGTTGTGCAAGACTTGACATAAGAAGGGGCAAAAGAAAACCGTTGGCCCCGCTTTACGCAAGGCCAACGGTATGCGTTGGGCAAAATCCTACCAATCAACCTTTATTTCTCGAACAGCGGTGAGGTGCCGCCCACCCAATCCTTGTCCTTGTTGAAGGCTACGCCTATCATCTCGCCGCGGCTCATGCGGCCCAGGCCCGTGAGCAGGCGCGGCTCCGCATCTTCGGGGTGCCACACGTAGAGCAAGCGGATTTCGCACTTTACCATGCCGTCGGGCGACTGAATGGCGGGCGCGTACACCACCTTGCGTTGCAACAGGTAGTTCTGCTTATCGGTCAGCGCGTCGAGGTCGGCGGCGGTGATGTGCAGCCGCACGCCCGCGCCCGCGAACGAAAACAGTGGCTTGAGGACGTAGTTTTCGAGGTCTTCGGGATAGGTTTCGAGCTGGTCGAGGTAGTAGCTCGGCGGCGAGAACGGGCTCTGTATCAGCGGTAACGTATACTTACTAATGCGGAAAAACCAGTTGGGGTGCCCGACCCAATGCACGTCCACATCGTCGGTGAGGTGGTATTCGGTTTGCAGGTCGGGGTAGCGGTCCAGCTCATCGAAGATGATGCGGTTGTAAATGCGCTTAATGCGGATTTCGCGCCCATCTTTCTCATAAAACAGCTCCCGGCCGCGCTTCCTGATTTTGGTCAGGCACACCGCGTCCACGCCCCAAAACTGCTTGGTAAGCGCAAAATCGACGCGGGTTTTTTGCTTCTCGGGGAATATTTCCAGCAGAATAACCTCTTCCGGCTTAGCATCGCCCAGCAGCAGGCGGCGTAGCTCTTCCTGATATTCTGCATCATTGGTCACCTCAAAATAAGGCGTTACCGAATCGGGAATATCGAACTGCCGGCCATAGGAGCCCGGTTGCCAGGTCTGAAAGGCGTAGAGCGACGGAAAGCCCTGCATCTCAATGAGCTGCGGCTCCAATTCGCCCTGCGCGTCGCGGCACACAGCAAAGTCAAACGTCAGAAACGTGGCGTGCGCGTCCTCATTCGGCACCCGCTGGTGCGGCGGAATCGCGGCATCCGTCAGCTGCTTGAAGTCGGGCCGTTGAATGACTTTGATGATGTCCTGGCCGGCTTGGATAAGCTTGTCGCGCAGCTGCTTCGGCACGAAAATCGGGGTTTCGGCCAGCCGAAATTCCAGTTGGCCGGGTAGCTGCTCCTCTACATCGGCCAGCATGGCCTGGTATTTTTCTGGGGTGAAAGCCGCGTTATAGGCTTGGCGAAGGGCGGGAATCATATTGTAAGCTGTTAGCTACTAGCTATTAGCTGTTAGCTTGTGAGTGATTGCGTTATTTCAAAACTTGCCTACAAAATCGCCTGTCATTGCGAGCGCAGCGAAGCAATCACACCTGTTGAGTCACGCTGTTCGGCTTCTATCCGGATGTGATTGCTTCGCTACGCTCGCAATGACAGGCAATAAAAATATAGTGGCTACCGCCCCACCGTTTCCACCGACTCGCTGATGCGCTCGATGGCCTGCTGCAAAAAGTTGGGCACAATCACCGACTCGGTGTACTCGATGGTATTCGGGTCGGAAAGTAGTTCCACCATTTCGTGGTACTTATCCTCGCCGTAGGTCGTAACTACTTGCTCTTTACGCTCATCGGTGAGCATGTAGCGCAGCATGCCCTCGCCGTCGGCTTCGGGGTGAAACTGCGTGGCCAGCACCTCGGGCGTGAAGCGGATGGCCATAATAGCGCGGGCCAGCGGCACGTGCGGGCGCTCCTTTTCGAGGCACAGCACCGTGGCGCCCAACTCGGCCATGCGCTCCTCGTTTATATCAGTGAGCTGATAATCACGCGAATCGACGGCGTAGAACGGCTCCGGCAGGCGGTCGAAAACCGGCTCGGCCTCGCCGGCCTCGGTGAGGTGAATGGGCAGCACGCCGAACGACGTAGACTTGCGCTTGCCCACGGTGCCCACGCCCAAATGCCGGCTTAGGAGCTGAAACGAGTGGCAAATGGCGAGCAAGTGCTTTTTGCGCTCAGTAGTCTGGTTATAAGCGAATAGCGAATCGATAAACTCGAAATACAGCGACTCCCAGGGCTCATCGGAGGGGAGGGGGCTGCCGGGGCCGCCGCTCGAAATATAGATGTCGTAGTCAAGGCCCGGCACCTGGTTTTCGGCGCGGACATTAAAGGTATCAATGGTAAACGTGACTTGGTTAGCGGCTTCGGCGCGGCTCAGCAACTGGTAGATACAACGCATTCCTTCATTGCGGAAGTTATTGTATAAATCCAAGACGGCAATTCGAAAAGTAGGCATAGGCTAAAAGATAATCTTATTAAACTAAGGGAGTAATAAAAGGTTTTGGTTAACGATAGCAAGTTAATAATTAGTTCGTTGTCGACCAAAACCTGGGCCGTTACAGCCCGTATGTAGTCTCGCTCAAGATGTAATCGACTACTTTGCTGAGGTCGCCGGTTTGGTGAAAAACCGCGAGCTGGCGGTCGGCTCCGGTGCCCATTTCGAGCATTTTCAGCACGTATTCTACTTCGTGGCGGCTGCCGAGGTCATCGAGCACATCATCCACAAAATCAAGCAGTTCGAGGATGAGTTGGCGGGCCGGCTTCTCTTCCTGCGTACCGAAGTCGATGAGCGTGCCGCAGATGCCGTAGCGGGCGGCGCGCCACTTGTTTTCCTTGATGAGCGCGCTGCGATACACCCGAAAATTCAGGTTTTGCTCTTTCAGTTTATAAATCTTGGCCACGAGCGCCTGCATCACGGCGGCTACGGCGATGGTTTCATCGGCGCGCATCATCATGTCGCAAATGCGGTACTCGATGGTGTCGAAAAAGGGGTGCAGGCGGATATCCCACCAGATTTTCTTGCCGTTGTCGATGCAGCCGGTTTTTATGAGCAGGGCCAAAAACTCGTCGTAGTCGCTGGCGCTGTGAAAGAAACCCGGAATACCCGTGCGCGGAAAGCGCTCGAATACCTTGGTTCTAAACGACTTATAGCCCGTTTCGCGGCCTTCCCAGAAGGGCGAGTTGGTGCTGAGCGCGAACAAGTGCGGCAGGAAATACCGCAGCGC
>JAKONR010000045.1 GCA_022701825.1 Hymenobacteraceae bacterium
GTATCCAGTCGGGGTGCTTTTGGTAAAGCTCGCTCTTGGGGTTCACCATTTCGGGCTCTATCCAGATGCCGAATTTTACGCCTGCTTTAGTGGCCGTTTGCACCAGGTGACCCAGGCCGTGGGGCAGCTTCGACTTGGCTACTTCCCAGTCGCCGAGGCTGCTGGCGTCGCCGTTGCGCGGGTATTTGTTGCCAAACCAGCCATCATCGAGCAAGAACAAATCGACGCCCAACTTGCCGGCATCGCCAATGAGCGCGTCGAGCTTAGGCTCGTTGAAGTCGAAAAACGTGGCCTCCCAGTTGTTGAGCAGCGTGAGGCGGTCCTTGGTGCCGTCGAGTACGCCGTACTGGCGCGCCCAGCGGTGCAAGTTGCGCGAGGCCAGCCCTTTACCCTGGTGGCTGTAGGTAAAGATGAATGCCGGCGTCACGAAGTTTTCGTCGGGCCGCAGGCTATATTCCGAGGCGAAGGGGTTCATGCCGGCCAGCACGCGCAGGGCGTTGCGGTTATCCAGCTCAAACGAAAACTGGAAATTGCCCGACCAGGCCAGCGTACCGGCCAGCACGTCGCCGGCCGTTTCGGTGGCGGCCTGGTCGAGGCCCAGGAAAAACACCGGCGTCTGGTACATGTCGGGCCGGGTACCGAGCTTGCTGTCAATGACTTTGATACCGCTAGTCAATTCCGATTCCTGCATCCGCATCTCCTCGGCCCAGTCGCCGTGAAACTGCGAAAGCCAGTAGTGCGGGGCTTCGAAGTGCAGCATGGCCGAGGCAAAGCGGCTTAGCACCACGGGTTGTTTTTCGTGGTGGCGCACCTCCATCCAGGTCTTGATGAGGTCTTCGGCCGGGTAGGCACTGAAGTGCAGCGTTACCTCCACCGGGTACTCGGGGTCGCGCAGCTCGATGGTGGTATGCACCTGGCCCTGAGCCAGTGGCGCGGTAGTGTGGCGCACGTAGCGCAGCTCCAGCGAGGGGCTGCCGTCGTTGTGCACCAGCCGGATGGCGGGCTCAAACAGATTGTCGAGGCCCGAAGGCACGTAGGCCTGCTGGCTGCTGCCGGGCAGGCGGCCCAGGTCGGCGGCGGTAGCCAGGCGCTGGCCCAGGTAGGTTTGGTAGAGGCGCTGCTGCTCGCCCACCGTGAGCACCAGGCTGGTATGGTCGGTTTCGATGACGATGGCCGGGCCGGGCGCGGCCGGGCCAGCCAGGGCCCGGCTGGCGGTAGCGGCGAGACCTAGCCAGCTAAGCAGGAGCAGAAAACGGAACATAGGCGGGTGGGGAGGCAAGGATAAGTGACCTATTAGTCAGCTAAAAAACGTTTGTCAGTGCGAGCGCAGCCAAGCAATCGCACCAGTACAGAACCCGAGCGGCGCAGCTGAATAGGTGCGATTGCTTCGCTATGCTCGCAAGGACAAACGTTTCTTCAAGGACAGACTATTTTAATGCAGCACCAGCGCCTTATCGGCCGCTTCCAGCGTGGTGCCCTTGGTTTCAGGCATCATTTTGAGCACGTAGAGCAGTTGCAGCACCATCATGCCCGCGAAGAACGCGAAGGTGTTGCCGCCGCCCAGCTTCTCGGTGAAATACGGAAACGTGAACGTGATAATCACCGCCATCACCCAGTGCGTGGAGCTACCCAGCGCCTGCCCCTTGGCCCGCACCGCGCTCGGAAAAATCTCGGAGATAAACACCCAGATAACCGCGCCCTGCGAGAAGGCAAAAAAAGCGATGTAGCCAAACAGCAGCACCGGCACCAGCCCAAATTGCTGAGTATAAAATGAGTACGCCACCAACCCCAGAATCACGATGAGCCCCAGCGAACCTATCAGCATCAGCATCCGCCGCCCGAAGCGGTCGATGATGTTGACGCCCAGCAGAGTAAAGATGAAATTGACCAGCCCCACGCCGGCCGAGGCCAGCAGCGCCGCGTCCTGCCCGCGCCCCGTCATTTCGAAGATGCGGGGGGCGTAGTAGATGATGGCGTTGATGCCGGCCAACTGGTTGAACATGGCAAACAGGATGGCCAGCAGCACCGGCCGCCGGTACTGCGGCGCCCACAGCGACTCGCCGGGACCGGTTTCGGCGGCGTTGGCCACCAGGATGTTCTGCACGTTCTCGTCGGCCGTGGCCGGGTCGATGCGCTCGAACACGGCGCGGGCGTCTTCGACGCGGTTGCGGCGCAGCAGCCAGCGCGGGCTTTCGGGGATGCGGAACAGTAGTAGGAAAAACGCGATGGCCGGCACGGCCTGCACGCCCAGCATCCAGCGCCAGGCGTCTTCGCCGATGCCTTTGAGCAGGTAGTTAGACAGGTACGCGGCCAGGATACCGAACACCACATTGAACTGGAACATGCCCACCATGCGCCCCCGCGACGCGGGCGGCGACACCTCGGAAATGTATAGCGGGGCCGTCACCGACGACGCGCCCACGCCCAGCCCGCCCAAAAAACGGAATACCATAAACGGCACCCAGCTAGGCGAGAGCGCCGCCCCCACTGCCGACACGAGGTAGAGCACGGCAATCCAGCTCAGGGTAGTGCGCCGGCCCAGCGCATCGGAGGGCACGCCCCCGAAAATTGCCCCTATCACCGTGCCTATCAAGGCAATGGAGATGGTGAAGCCGTGCTCCCAGGCGCTCAGGCCCCAGAGCTGCTGAATGGCCTTTTCGGCCCCGGAGATAACGGCCGTGTCGAAGCCGAACAGGAAGCCGCCCAACGCCACGACGATGGACCAGAAGAAGACGTTATTTTTCATTTTAAGCTGTTAGCCACTAGCTGTTAGCTGTTAGCTTTCATGGTTTTACAAAATACCCACTAAGGCGTTCAAGATGCAGCTAACAGCCAACAGCCAGTAGCTAACAGCTCAAAAAATCTACCACCCATTGTTCTGCTTATACAGCCCCCGGCTCAGGTTAATCTGCGTGAGCGGAATGGGCAGATACTCGTCGCGGCCGGCCGTAAAAGCCGCCGTAGTCAGGTACTGGCGCAGGTTTTTCTCCTTCGCGAAGTACGTGTTGAGCGTAGTGGCCGCGATGCCCCAGCGCGTGAGGTCGAAGAAGCGGAAACCTTCCATCGCGAACTCCATGCGGCGCTCGTAGCGCAGGGCCTCGCGGGCGTAGCTTTGCGTGAAGCCGGTGGCCGGGTAGAGGCCGATTTTGTAGTTCGAGGTGGCCGAGCCGTTGGCTTGCTTGAGCAGGCTAGTGCTATTGAGGGCGCGGGTGCGAATCTGGTTGATGAGGGGCAGCGCGTCGGCGGGGCG